>NZ_JBHZPZ010000003.1:0-279952 GCF_042787345.1 Flavobacterium xylosi
ATGAGAAAATTATAGAAATACAAGAGAAATTAAACAATAGACCAAGAAAAAGATTTAATTTTGAAACACCTAATTATATGTTTAATCAAAAAGTTGCATTTATAACTTGAATCCTGCATATTTTAAATGCTACACAATTACGAACCGATGATGATAAAAGTGTTTTAACCGAAATAGGTTATTTCATAAAACAAAATGGTTCGAAAGCAAAAGAGAGAATTATTTTTGTTATAAATAGAATAGACGCGCTTGATCCTGAAAAAAATCCAAAAACCGAAACATTAGATATTATACTAGAGAAATGTAAAAGTTATTTGACTAATGAGTTTGGAATTGACTCTCCAAAAATATTTCCAATGTCTGCCCAATTTGCAAAATTATCTCTAATGGAAGTGTCTTCGTTAGGGAGAAAAGAAAAAGATGAATTGGGTCGTTTTAAACACAATATATTACCCAATGAAAAAGAAAAACATCCAGGAGTCGATTTAATAGAGGCTTCACCAATATCCCAAAAACAAAAAGACAGACTTTATGAAGAAGCAAACAAAGATGAACATAAAGCTTGCTTGCATTATTCAGGATTAACAGCCTTACAGCTTTACATTAACGATTACGTGAACAATACTCACAAAATCGAATTTGCAAACGAATTAATTAAAGCTTTAAAACCTGTTTTAAATAATGTAATTATTGAACACAAAAAAGCATATTTTTCTTCTGAAGAAGAAATTACAAAATGTAATGAAGACTTAGAAAAAATCAGCCCATTTTTATCGGAAAAATGTCAGGAAGTTAAAAAAAAACTTTCAGATAAAATAAATAATATCAATACTGATAATTTAGAATTGAATGGATTAAAACAAAAAGTATTTAAAAGCTTTGATGACATATTGTTAAAATTAAACAAAACTAAAGTAGAAGTTCCAGTAGCAAAAAAACTTATAGCCGAAGCTAACTCAATATGCCTAAATCTGGCAGCTAGTTTATCTAGTACAATTAACAACGAAAACGAGTCTGTTTTTAAGACGGTTAAATCAGAAATCCAAAATATGATTGAAGAATCATTTAAGCAATTGGTCACCGATGCAAAACTTTCGGATCAAAATGCGAGTATGCTAAAAAATCACATCCAAATTAATGTCAACTCATCAATAGACAAATATAAAAGTAAAGAAATTTTGACAAAAATAGTATCAGTATCTCGGTGGTACAATCCTTTTTCGTGGGGTAAAACTGAAATAGTAACAGAGCAAGGTGATATAGAGTATGTTAATTTAAAGGAGCTTTATGATTTTAATTTCAGACCAAATCAAGTAGTGGTAATAAAAAAAATAGATGAAGCTATTTCATTTTATAAAAAAGGAGTAGAAGATTTAAAAAAAGAAGGGGTGTCAAAAATTAATGAAATTGAGGAAAATCTTAAAGAAAAAATTGATCAAGAAAAATGTATTAAAACTCAAATTGACTTATCTGAATCTGTAAAAATAAAGAAAGAAAAAGAGTTGAAAAAAATGGAGTTTTATCAAAATGCGCTTGAAATAATAATAAATTAAAAATGAAAGACTATAAAGATTTTACCAATTTTGCAGGATATGTTCGGGATAATTTACTTTTTGATATTAAATTAGAGCTTACCAATATGGTTATTCTTTTGAAAGGGAATAGACAAAAAATCGATGATGCAATTGAGTATGCTAAAACCAATTCTGATTTTGATTTTGAAATACACCAACCCTCACATCCCAATATTCCTTTAGATACCGACGAAGATAAATTCGTATATGAAAAAGGGGAATTATTAGCAAATTTTTCAAAAGAAAGGTTAGATGAAGTGTTTAGATTGTATCCTTTAATGTGTAAAGAAAAAAATATTTCTCAGGATCCAAATGATGACAATGATATTTCTAATTCCACGAATAACAATATTATAAAAAATGTTGCCATTGGAGCGGGAGTTGTTGTCGGGTCTTATTTGTTGTATCAACTATTTAAATAAAAAATGAAAGAAATAATAACAAAACAGCAAGAACAAGAAAATTTGTTTTTAAACACTTTAAGAACACTAGACAAGCAATATTTAAATGATCATTCTTATGATTTGGTTGATTTACAAATAGATGAAATTGATTTTGGAACTTCTGTTGGCTTTCTACATTTGGAAAAAATTGTGTTTGAGAAAGATGCCAAAATAATAGACAAACTATCTTCAGTTTACAGTGCTATATATTCTGAAAGGGCAACATTATTAATGAAATTAATTTCAGACGGAAAGTCATGTGGTGTTTATATTGGGATTAAGAAAGAAAATGTTTCCGCTTTAAGTGGTAAAGTGTTAAAAGGAGCATTAGAAGGAAACTTTCCAGGAACTACATTTGTTGATGATTCTGGTTTAAAGGGGAATGAAATAGCAAAACTTAATAATGATTTTTTTGAAAATATTAGAGAAATAACTACTGTTTTAGGGGTGCCATCATTAAAAAACAAGGAGGAGGAGGATATTTTTTTACAAGGAATCGAAAATCTTATATTAGGAATGCAGGGAAAACCATTTTCTGCTTTATTTATTGCTGACCCAATTGCTATATCTGAAATTGAAGATGCAAAACTTTTTTATGAAAACGTATATACTGAACTTTCTATTTTAAAAGAACAAACATATAATTTAGGTTCAAATGAATCCATGGCTCTTGCTAAAAGTTCTACTGTTACTATTGGTAGTTCTTTTTCAGAGTCAGAATCTAAATCAGAGTCAGAATCTAAATCTGAAGGAAAGACAAAAGGAACAAATAAATCTAATGCAAAAAGTCCATGGATAGGAAAAGCGATTAAAAATAAAATATTTGGTTCTAATAATTTGACTGGTGGTGTTTCTAATTCTACTTCCACAACGGATTCCACATCAAAATCACTAACTAATGGTGTAACTAGCTCTATAAATAAAAACATTGGATTAACAGATTCTAACACTAAAACACAGGGCTCTTCAAGCGGAATACAGTTCACACAAGAAAACAAAACCGTTTCAAATGCTTTAGAAAAATTGGATTTGCAGTTCGAAAGATTAAAAAAAGGAGAAAGTGTAGGATTATGGAACGTGGGTGCTTTTTTCTTATCTAAATCTACACCTACTGAAATGCAACATAGTATTGTTGCAGCTAATATTTATAATGGAATTGTTAAAGGAGAAGAAACAGGAGTTGAAAAATCAGCCGTTCGAACTTTTGATAATACTTCTGAAAATGATTCGAATGATTTTGATGCACTTTTAAGTAGTCTGAAAAATTATGAAATTCCAACCATCAAACTTCATGATTTTGATCATTATAATAAATTAGCAACTATCATTACTACTAATGAACTTTCTATTGCTATGAGTTTTCCGCACAAGTCTTTCATAGGAATGGATGTTATAGAAGTTGCTCCATTTGGTAATAATATAAAAGCCGTAGCCAAAGAAAAATCGGTTACTGTTGGAAAACTTTACAATTATGAAAAAGAGTTTAATGTAGATTTCAATCTTGATCTAGAAAAGTTTACGGGTCATGTTTTTGTGACTGGAAGTACTGGTTCTGGTAAATCGAATGCAACATATACGATCATAAAGCAGTTGATGCACAACGACTTAAGTTTATGGTTATAGAACCCGCAAAAGGAGAATATAAAGATATTTTTGGAAATAGAAAGGACGTTACGGTTTTTAGTACGAATCCAGAATTGAGCCATTTATTACAACTGAATCCTTTTAGTTTTCCATCCACAATGCATATTTACGAGCATATTGATCGCTTAATTGAAATTCTTAATTCGTGCTGGACTATGGAAGCTGCTATGCCAGCATTTTTAAAAGAAGCGGTTGTGCAATTATATATTAATAAAGGCTGGGATCTAGAAAGATCTAAAAATTTAATTCAAGAAAATTATTTCCCTACTTTTAAAGATTTAGCTGATTTATTACCTACGTTAATTGAAAATTCGGCTTTTTCACCGGAGGTAAAAGGAAATTATACAGGAGCTTTGGTTACGAGAGTTAAAAGTATGACCAATGGATTGTTGAAATTAATTTTTACTGAAAAAGAAATTGCGCCCGAAAAACTATTTGATGAGAATGTAATTATCGATTTATCTAGAGTTGCTTCAACGGAAACGAAATCCTTATTGATGGGAATTTTATTTATGAAATTACAAGAGTATCGAATGACCACAAGTATGTCAAGTAATGCTAAACTGAAACACGTTGCAATAATAGAAGAAGCACATAATTTGATTAAAAGAACAAGTTCGGAACAATCACAAGGTGGAGCAAATCTACAAGGGAAATCAGTAGAAATGATTTCTAATGCCATTGCTGAAATGAGAACTTATGGTCAAGGCTTTGTTTTAGCTGATCAAGCTCCTGGATTATTGGATCCTTCTGCTATTAGAAACACCAATACTAAAATTTGTTTGAGACTTCCATTTAAGGAAGATCGTGAATTAGTTGGTAAAGCAATGAATTTAACAGATGATCAGATAAATGAGCTTGCTAAACTAAAAACAGGTGTGGCGGCTGTTTATCAAAATGATTGGCAAGAAGCCGTTTTGTGTAAGTTTAGTGAATTTAAAAATTTAAATAAGATATATGATTTTAAATCAAAAGAAGCACTTAAAACGAAAATTATTTGTTTTTTGGCAAAACAAATTGTAGCTACAAGATTAAGGAATAAGATTGATGAAGAGAAATTAGCAAAATTATCCAAAGGTGAATTTAGAACTTTAGTGAAACAGATAAAGGATGATAAACTATTAGAGGATGATAAAGCAAAAATCTTGTTTGATTTGTTAGAAGTAACAAACGTTATAAAAATAGTAAATTCAAATAATGATGCAAATAGCAAAAATAATTGGAATAGAATGTTTTCAAAATTATTAGTTACGAAATGGTCTTTTAAACCTGATAGTTTGGAGTTTAAAGAAATTAATAATTTAGTTTTAAAATATTGTGCATTAAAAAACGATGATTTTTTTATGCTTTATAAATTCAATAGAGATAAATTAAGGATGTCTAACTAATTTAAAACAAATATAATATGAGTATTTTTAGCGCAACTATAATTGAAGCTGGCAAACAAGGTGTTAAAGAATTAGGAAAAGCGATTTCTGAAGGAGTCAAAGAAGGAATTAAAGGGGGTGCAGATAAACTTTCTGAAGGAATAAAAGAAAAATATCTACAAAAGGAAACTGCGCCTGTGAATGAAATTTCAGAAAATATTCCTTCTGACCTTAAAGAAATTTCTAATGAAGTAGCAGAAGTCGAGCAAGCCATAGATTTTCAACCAGAAGCAATTCTTGAGAATGCTGATGGGATTAAGGTGAATTTAACTTCTATTCAGGGTAAATTAAATGATTTTGTCAAAGGATTTAATGACAATTTAGCAAACAACGCTTCTACTGGGGAACATGTTGATCATATATTGGATAAGGGATTAGATATTGGAAATGATATTAATACTTATGTGAAAGATATTAAAGAAAGATTAAGTCAAGCAGGTATCGATGTTGATAAAATATTAGAAAAAATTAATTCAGTAGAAAATTATAGTGATTTAGATGATGCTGAATTAGACGAATCTGATTTTGATGGTGAATAACTGAGGACACTATCACATAAAGTTTATAAGAAATAAAAAAAGGTTTGACTTTTCAAGTAAAAGCAAACCTTTTTTTATTTCAATAATTCTCAAACCCCTTTCTCAACTCCTCCTTAATTTCCTTCGCCAGCCATTTAGGCTCAATTACCTTAACCAAACTCCCGTATTTCAAAATCTGTTGTCGGAATTCAAAATTGGGATGAATGCGTAATTCAATGTCAAAAGTGGTTTCGTTTCCGGTGATAATTTCTTTTTGGGAGGTGTGTAATGATAAGGATTCTAAATACGGCTTTTGGGAGTTATGAAAGGACAATAGTATTTTTACCATTTTGTGGTCTACATAATTCAAACCAATAACGTGGCTGAACTTGTCTTTTGCTTCTTCAGTTTTTGGTTTAAATTTTTTGGTTCCAATTGTGATATTTTCAATCCTGTCAATGCCAAAAGTTCTATATCCTTTTTCAGTTTCGCCAATGATGTACCAGCGGTTTTGGTATTGTTTGAGGAAATAGGGTTTTAGCGTATATAGTTCTTCTTTTAAATGATAAAAACTATGATGGTTAAATGTCATAGGCAATTGTTGCTGGATAGCATTCAAAACGGTTTTAAAATTAGGAAGGGTTTCGATTGCCGCCCTGTTTTCGAATTCTACAAAAGATAAGGCATTGTTTTTTTCTTTTAAGTTGGTCGAAAAAAGTTCTGCCGTAGCCAATATTTCCAATAGACTAAGGAATGATTCGGGATTCGTACTTTTTTCTTCATCAAAAAAATAACCATCATTGTTGTAGTCAAACACAATTTCAATCCCGAAATCTCTTGCTAATGTTTCTTTAAGTCTGTAAAAAGTCCGTTCATTAAACCCTTTGTCATTGTCTTCAAAATAATTTAAAATATCTTGTTTGGTTTTGTATGGATTTCGCTTTAAATAAGCCAATAACAGGCTTATTCTTCGCAATTGGGTAAGATTTAAATTCTGATTTTCTGACATAATAATTTCTTTACATTACAAACGTACTGTTTTATACTGCTAAATAATGTCAGTAGCTTTATTTATGAAATAATTATAGGGCTGACATCAATTGACAGTCTGCTGACCTAGTATTGCAGTATTAATTTAAAAAACAACTCAGTATGAAAAATCTATTCAAAAAACAAAAAACAGAGCTAGACTTTAGCAATTTAGGTGCGATTTTAAGCACAAGTGTCGCTACAGGAGTAGCTATTGCCAAATATTCAGGTAAAAACCCTAAAACTGCCGGTATTATTAGTGCAGGGTTATCATTATTGGTTTAATTACCGCTATGGATGATGACATCCCCAGTCAAAATTCCAACAAAAACTAAAAGCTGATAATAATATCCAATTTACTATTTTTTAACTAGACGAAAGTCACAACAAATTCACAATTATGTTATTTCAAGTATTACTAAATATTATCGTAGCTATTATTAAGTTTGCGATGTGGGTTTTGGTTGCATTGGTTGCAATACCTTTTGGAATCTATATGTTTTTACTTAAATATTTTCCGGGATTTACCCATAACGCTAGTTTTTGGTTTTGGTCTGTTTTTTCCATATTATCAATAATAGGTTTCGTTTTGTTGTGGAGACCTATTATGTGGGTAGTTGGTGGTATTCAACTGCTAGGAGCAGTTCAATAAGTAATGCAAATGTTAAGATTCGAAGTTAATTTTTAGGTTTGCTGAGAAAGTCTTATTAGTCAAATTCAGAAATTCTTAATATTAAATACAACAGTAGGATTAATATCAGCATTGTAGATAACAATTTTATCTATGATGCTGATTACTAAAATGTGAATCATCGTCGATGGTTAACAGGACTTCACTATTCTATTTGAAAACTATTTTGGTAAATCAGCAGTGTTTCTTTTTTTCTGAAATGTGGTTTTTGATTGGAGTAGGTAGGTGGCTGTAGTAGAAGTTTATCATTAAATTGCAATAAGTTGAATTGCAAATCTTCCAAACTGAAGGATTCTATTTTTAGCTCGTAGCTGCCTACGAAACCAATTGCCTGCTGTTCCACATAAATTCCGGGATTATATTCTTCTTTAATCTCTATTTTAGTCTTGTTGTATGTTGGAAAAAGTAACAAATCCTGATCTATATCAGCGATTTGTAGTTTTTTGATTTTCTTGGCTTTGTACCAAATCTCGATTTGGTTTTTTGACGAGTCCAATAAACCAGACCATTTTTTGCCCGGCAGGTGCTCTGTCGAAGCAATACCAGGTATTTTAAGGTAATAATAGAAGAATGGGTCCAATAAGGCTTTTTCTAACGGAAGTTTCATTCTGGCTGCCACTTTCATACACTCCTTGAGGTCATCATCATTGCATTCGAATTTTTTTAGGGTCCAACTTTCCCCGTGAAAATTTATTTTGAGTTTTTGCATTGAAACTATGGGTTGAAAAAGTTGCAAGTTTATTGGTTATTAAGTCATTAGCATTTGACATTCTTCAATAACAGAGCTCCTCAAAAAAGTCTTCAGTTTGCTTTTCAAAAATAGCTACTGGAATTTGGTGTGCCAATTCATTTATTATTTGAATTGTACACTCTTTTAACTCGCTAAAATTTTGTGACAGAAAAACCAAATTGTCTTTGGCTTTAATCACATCATCCTGACCGCCCAAAACTATTCGCATCAGTGGTGATCGTTTTTTTGGTAAATCTGAAGGAATGTTTTGCACGACACTATTTCTGTAGGGTAATGCCGGATTGTACAACAAAGCATAAATACCCAGACTATTTGCCAGATGATAGGCAGCAAAACCGCCCATGCTGCTACCAATTATGGCGTTTATATTTTGATTTTTAAATTTGTCGTATAGATTTTGAATTGCATCAGGGTTCGATTTGTAATCTAATTCCGGTGCAATAACATTACCGTATTTTTCGAGAATTACTCTTTTTTCGTCGCTTAATTTGCTTTCGAGCCCGTGGAGGTAGAGGATGTTCATGGTTTAGTATTTTGTTTAAATATAAGTGCTTTTTTCAAAAGAATTATTAATTAAAACGTAAATTTAATAAGGTATTTCTTTTAAAATCTAATTTCCAAAGCGCACTGTGCTACTCCGTTCGGGTTCACATTTATTGCTGATTTCAGAGTTGAAATTATTGACAGAATGCAGAGTATGCGCTACTTCGGTATGATTTGCCAATTTTTTTAATAAGGTATTGGTTCTGTCGAGGCCAAGCCATTTTAATTTTTAGATAACATAGAGTCATCCTTAACGTAGCGGCGTTTTCTATGTTTTTAATCTTACTTAGAAAAAAAACTCCGAGGTGAGGACACTTCGGAGAGTCAGAGATTTCGGAGAGGTGAAACTATTTCGGAAAGGATGAATCAAGTTTTTTGTTTTGACAAAAATTCATTTCCTATTTTTTCAATACAGAAGTTGAGATTATTTTTGATGTCTTTACTCCAAAAGCGAATTACTGTCCAATCGTTTTGTTGTAAAAACTGATTTACTTCGTTATCCCGCTCTATGTTACGCTCAATTTTTTTATGCCAAAACCCTTGGTTGGATTTAATACGGTCTTTTTCAGTAACCCAATCTTTACCATGAAAGAATTCGCTATCGACGAAAATGGCGATTTTGTATTTTTTAAAAGTAAGGTCGGGTTTACCAAAAATGGTTTTGTTATTCTTTCTATATCGATATCCTAAATGCCACAATGCTTTTGCCAGACGGGTTTCATCTTTGGTTCCGGTACTTTTGATGGCACGCATGTTTTTTGAGCGTTGGGATGGCGTGTGTACGTCCATAATCTTTAATTCTAAAATAGTAACATAATATTAATTAATTTCATTAATTGTTGAAACATAATAAGAAGCATAATATATCTGTTTAGTTGTTGGAGAAAAGCCATCATTTAATGTTTTTCCAATTTCACTAAAAACGGAATCATATTTTACTCCTTTAATTTTAGCAATGCTTCCCACTTTTTCAAAGACAGAAATTACATTTTCCGATTTATCGATAGAAGAATTGTATTTTTTTACTACATAGTCAAATGTGTCCTCAAGTAATTTGTTGTTTTCATAATTGATATTGTCAAATATTTCAGGCTGATTGGTTCTGGTTTTTTGGATTATATTTTCTTCAAAAGAAACTAATTCCGGAGTCAAGTCCTCTCTTTGTTGAATTCGTGCAGAAATATTTGATAGTTTATCTTTCTCGTTGTCTGTTATATGTTCCCATAATAAAGAATTCATTTTCTTATAAAATTCCGTTGTTTTGGAATGGATATTAATATAATCATTCAACAATTTAAAATCGACTTCTTTACTTTTTGATTTTGACTTTAATTTCTTTTCCAGCTCTTTTTTGGATATTGAATACTTATCAAATATTTGTAACGAATTATTGGATTGTAGAAATTCTGCTATTTCTTTTGAAGTTGAAATATCATCCCACAATTCTCTCTTCTTACTGTATTCACCCAAGTCATCACTTTTGGCGTATTTCTTAATCAAATCATTAATTAAAATCATTAGGAGTTTTAAATAAACTACTAAATCATCTTCTACTCCTTCCTTATTCCATAATTTTGAAAGGTCAAATGTCTTGTCATTTTTTTTGTTGCTTTCTGTATGTGCATATAAAACAGAGATAGCATAAGGAACAACAGCAGAACGCAATTGTCCAATTGCATTGTTTCTTGTGCCATGAATGTTTTCTAATGATTTGAATAGTATTATTTTAGAAATTAAAAGTTCGTAAAAATTTCTGTCGATATTTACCTTCTTACTATTTTCCTCTGAACTAATGTCCTCAAGGAATTTTCTAAAAATTGCTTCCCCTCCTTTTTTAACCTTGTATGGTTCATCGCCCCAAGAAGAATAATATTTTCCTAATTGTTCTTTCGTAAACCTAAACTCCTTCGGATATTCTTTTTCGATTCTATTTTTACCTGATGCTCCCGCAATCCGCAATTTTGTATTAAACTCTCCCTTGGATTTCTCAAAGAACCATTTGCGCCCGGTAGGGGTTAAAATACTTTCAGAGAGTGCTTTTATTTTGTTTAACTGAGGGCTTCTTGAGCGTAAATCAACCGTACTTACTTTTGATTGAGAATTTGAAAATTCACTTATACTCGAAATTAAATCATCTAATTCCTGCTCTGATACGTTTTTGGCAACATTAATTTTTGCCATAACTTTAACTTTACTAACATCAATCCCGTCTTTTTGACTGAAATAGATACTCGCAGTAGTTTGTCCGCCATTTACAATTTGAAAATCTGAAAGAGATTTAATGTATGTTTTATTATTAATTATCTCAATTTCTTTTTCATTTGCCGTAATTGTAAGCCCATTATTAAAAGCGATAAATTTCTCCGGGTCTTTAGTCAGTGTTTTTCTCATGCCAAGGTTTACACCTCTAAATTGGAGAAATGACCTTACATTTTTCTCAAGTAATCTGGAACTGTACCTTTTATAAAGTTGTGCTAGAATTTCTGCGGGTAAAACACATAAATACGATTCAAAGTTTACCTCATCAGCTGCTTTTATGGCTTCGATTTTATAATCAAATTGTTCTTCAAAATTTATTACTAATTGCTCTCTATTTCCTTGAGAAATCATAACGCCATATAAGAAATTCAAATCTACCAAGCGTTTGATAACAAGTATTTCTTTTTCAACAGTTTCTCTATTCTTAGTGTATTTAATTTTAATAGTTTCATCTTTAAAATCAATTCTCTTTGGCTGTGGAATTTGACCTCTATTTTCGATCGTAGCTGTGGCAGAAACTAGAAAAATTTCAATAACATCAAATTGATCCGCTCCTAAAGAGGAAGACATTTGATTGATTAAAGCATTAATTGCCCCAACATCCTGGATTTCATTTAAATGCCCTTTAATAGCTTTATTTGTGAAGTTAGCTGCTTTTTTAAAAATACCATCATAATAGTCTTTGAGAGAAATCTCAAGATTTTTATTGTCAAGAGAAATTGATTCATCATTCAAAATGAATAATTGCAATCTTTCACCTGAATCATTAATAATATAACCATTAATTTTAACTTGTGAACCATCAATTTCAGATGAATAATAAGTTTCTGTAAAATCTTCCGAATCAATTAATTTTGCATCCAACATTGAAGGAATTATACAATTGATGAACGAACTTTCGTTGATAAACCCATCTTCATCTTGTGATTCTTTGATTAAATCTGACCTATATTTTAAAAACTCTTGAATCTCCATTTAGTATTTTGTTTCATTAATAAGAAAATCTTGTATTAGATTTAATCGAATGTTATACTTTACTGTATTAATTTCAATTGGTAAATTTGATTTATTTAGCTTCGGAAATTTTTCATTATTGCAATTATATGAAGCTTCCTTTATTGGTAAAAATTTGTAAATATCATAAAAATCCAAGTTGCTAAATGTCAGCCCTTTTTGAAACAAAGCATTTAATAAGATTGAGTTGTCCCCAAAATTTTTCAAAACAATGACTTTTATTTCATCAATTAAATTCTTTATAGAAATTCCATTTATTATATCAGTAGCAACAGAAATTACAATTAATTCTAATTCTTTTCCTTTTTCGGAATCTAATTGAAATTCACTAGATATGCGAATATTATTTTTAGAACTTTCGACCGTTTTAATTTCATAATCTTTAAAATCAAGAACAAAATCATGTCCTTCATCATAAGGACCTTTCCACGATTTTAGTACATCATCGACAGTAGAAACTGCATTAGATAACTGGTTTTTCAAAAAAAATAATTCTCCAAACAATCCTTTTATTTGATCAATAGTTAATTTTTCCGATTTTTTGTTTTCAAAAAAAGAACTCCATTTATAGAAAGAATTTATAAACTCTCTTGTATATTCATCTGAATCAGAAATTTCAGAAATTCTATTAAAAATGGATAATATTAAATCATCAAATAAATCATAAAACATTGTGTCTAGTAAAACAATGCACAAACATTTGGAACCCTCGTAGTATTCCAATGATAGGTTTTGCTTAATACTATTTGGTAAATTTAGTGTTGTTTTTTTTGGCAACTCCAGAATTAAGCATCTTTGCAGAGTAAAGTTTAAACCTAAGTTTAAACTAGGTTTTCCTTCAAATGAAAGTCGCTTATAAACAAATTGACTATTACCCGAATATTGAATTGTATCCCAAATAGATTCTATTATTTTATTGTTTACCATTATTCTAATAGTTCTTTAGTTTCTTCAAATTCATATTCAGATTCTTCATCAGATTCTTCATCTTTTGTCTCCGGATTTTTTTCAATATTCTCTAAAATATATTTATTTAAAAGATATGTTCCCCCTACATTTTCTTCTATTGGTGGTATTCCAATAGCATAACCAATGAGAGGTATGGCTAAATCAACATTATCTATATTTTCAATTTCACCTTCTTCTCCCTTTTCTCCGGTTAAGAAGACTTTACGTAAATCCATTAGATAAATTACTAAAAGCCCTTCGGATTCTGGAATTCTTCTTCTATAAATATTTTCAGGAAAGTTTGATTTTTTGACTAATTTTTCAATCTCAGTTTCTGAAACTTCCGGATTTTTATTTCTAATAAAATTTGTTCTAGCTTTTTTTATTTCACTTTCATTAAGAGTAACACTAAAATCTTTACCACTTGTTACAATATTAGAAGATGCCCCAGATGCTGCAAATATTTTTTCATTAATAAGTTTTTCTCTGTAATATCCTCTTTTTGGCCCCCCTCTTTCAGTGAGCTTAATATCTGAACCAAAACCTGTGTCAGCTTTTTTTAATTCGTTTTTACTAGCTCCGGAAGTTTTAATAGCAATTGTCCAATTTGTAAGTTTATTTAAATTGTTCGCTAATTCTAAAAACATTTTAAAAGGTTTAATAAAATCTTCACTAAAAGTATTTGGTAAATCTAATAAAGTCAATAAATTATTAGGTGTTGTTTTTAAAACCAGATAATCATTTTCTTTTACAAAACCATCGCTATTATTTGCATAAAATTCTTTAAATGATTTCCAAGAATGGTTTATTCTATTTTTATCTAAATGAAATTTTGTAGTTTGTAATAAATGGTCAGCGTAAGACCATTTTACGACAGTTGAGTTTTTTAAAATACCAGCTCTAGTTATTTGTAATGTTCCTGGATGAGTTAAGACACGGGTAGCATAATCAATTGGTTTCTTTCCGTCTAATGACATTTGTTTAAATTCAGCTTCAAGTTCTTCAATTGTCCAAGTACATTGGTTAAATTTTTCTAAAGTTTCGTCAGTAGTAAATAATTTACAACAATCTAAATATCCTGGTCTGTAACCAAACCATCTACCCATTTGTAACAAGGTATCTGCATAATTTGTATTTCTAATAAAATAATTTATGGTTAATCCTTCAAGTGTAAAACCTCTTGAAAGTTTATTACCACCAACTACTATATATTTTTTTTCACCCTTGCTATAATCTAATTCATCTTTTGTTAGAGTGTTTACTGCTTTAACATCAACGCCATCGATAGCCAGAAATAGATATTGTTTCACTTCCTCAAAAGTTTTCTTTGTTAAGAATACATCATCATATCCTTCAGGTAAATATGAATGAATATTATTTATCGCATAAGAAAAATATTTAATCCAAATCCTTTCAAACTCCAGAAAAATCGAGCCCTCGTCTTTTAGCCCATCTAAATTAAGACTTCCTTTTAAATCCTTGATATATTTTTCTAATAACCCCTTTGTTTTAGTTTGCCAAGCAGAAAATCTCGAAATATGTATTAGCATTGTATTATGAGGATGAAACAACTTTGAGCTGCTCATTTCTTGTTTTCTGGAAAGTCTAACTGCAATTGAAAGAATATAACATTTAACTGCCTCTTCAAGTGAAACGGGGAGGTTTTTAGGATAATCGTCGAGAATTATTCTCTCACCATCTTCTAGTATATTAGGTCTTGTGGCCCTTGTTCTTTCTTTATAATCTTTATGGTTGGTAAAATCCAGATATCCATTGTGTTTTTCAAAATAAGCATCAAAATCATCCTTATTACTAAAACCTATTACTTCTAAGGGAATTCGAGATGAATCCTTATAAACTCGTGAGGGGAAGCTTTCAACATAATCTGTAACTGCCGGACCAATTAAAGGTTCAATTTTTTTAATTTCCTCAATTCTAGTTTCAAAGAAATTTTTAGGACCTAAATAATTAGACGGCGGAATTAATAATTCTATAAAATCATGAGGGAATAAATTATCAACCTGATCAAATTCTAAGACTGTATTATTTTTAGTGTCTTTTATTTTCCATTTATTTTCCGGAATTTCATTTACATCTTGAAGTACATTTGCAAAAGGAGTTGCCGTATAACCTATATAAGTTTTTTTATTGAACAATGCCAGCAAAGCTCTAATGTGTCCATTAATTTTATTAGCATATTCCTTTCCTTTATGACCTAAATTATTCAAAGAAGCATTATCCGCTTCGTCATCAATGATAATAAAAGGAATATTATGTTTGTCATTATTTTCAATTAAATATTCATTTAACCATAATATCAAATTTTGCAATACACTTGTATTCTTTTTGCAAATTAAAATATTGGTGTTATTAAGCGAAAAATGAGCTCTTTGCATTGCTCTGTTAAAATCACTAGTGCCAGAGGTAGGAACTATAATTTGATTTACATTTTTATATTCGCCTAATTGACCAAAAGAAGAAATTTTACCTACACCATCAAATTTATCTGATCCAAGATAAGGACCAACTACTTCTTTTTCAATCCTTGTTTGGGTTTGCCTTCTCAGGTCTTCCATTATCCCCGACAAAACAATGATTAATTTGTAGCCAACATCAACGGAACTATTTATTACAGCATTAAAATTTGCAGTTTTACCGGATTGCACACTACCAACTACAAGACCTCTTGTAAAAAATACATCATTAGATAAAGGGTCTCCAATTTTTTTAATAATTTCAAGACTAGATCTTTCAGTTTCTTCAACAATAGATTTGGCTCTCCCAATACTTTCTAAATACTTAAGATACCTTGTTCTGTAAGTAATGATTTCATCACTATTCCAATTTAAAACTTCTATTCGTTCTTTAGTAAGCCAGGTTTCTAAATGTGATTGTCGTAATGAAATACTAGGCGCCATACTAGTTGTATGGTTGTGTCTAAATTCTTTAATTGCAATATCAAATATTCGGTCAAATTCAATTAAAGTTAAAATTTTGTAGCCAAACATATTTGAGATAACTTCTAAGGCATCTTGTGTATTTTTTTTTAAAACTTCGGATTCAAAAAAGAATCTATCTACTATACCATTAGTACTTTCATATGTAACGTATTGATTTAAAACATAATTTTTAATATGCTCAATGTAATCTCTATTGTTTCCTTTACTCATCATTGTTTAACTTAAAATTTTAGCTAATTCTTTAGGTAGATTATTTACTTTTATTCCAAGGTTAGGAATAAAGTCTTTTTTAATTTGTTCTTTGGAAAACCCTAATGAAATTAATTTTGAAATTGACTTTAAAATTTCATCATTAGAAATTCCATCTTTTACAGTATCTCCTGACAATTCAACATTTTCAACTTGTCTGATCGTATTTATGAGCGAACTTGAAATTTTAAGTATAAAATTTAACTCGGCTTGTTGCTCTTTTTTAAGTGAACTTTTTAAACTCTTTAACAATGGAAATTCATTGTTTACAGCCAAAAGGACTCCTTTGTTAGTCGCTATTTTATAAAATAATTGGCTATTTTCTTCTTTAGGTTTTGCAGGAAATGATTTAATACCATGATTGAAATACTCTTTTTGAGCCTCATCTTTAAGGGTAATAATTGCACGGTAAAAAGCTTGTTTCAAATCGTAGGGTATATTAATTTGAGATTTAGCTACATTTAGATGAAAAAGATGATCTACTTTATTCCCAATATCTACTTTTAGTCTAGCTAATTGTAATCTAGGCATTTTTCTAATTATACCATTCCATCCACCAAATAGGATTAAACGATCAGCGCGGTATATATAAATACCTTCCATATCCATTAAGCTTCTATTAATAGGAGTCCAGATATTAACAGATTCGTTTGTTTCTTTTATACTTGAATTTGGTAGTACGAATCCTTGTATTTTAATATGGTCGTTTCCAAAATCTCTGTGAAGTGGTTCAATCGCACGTAGTTCATTTCCAGTTGGAAATGGATTAAATGCCCTAACAATTTCATTATTAATCCTTATATTTAAGGGATTAAATTTTCTCTCCATGAAACGATGAAAAACAATGGATAAATATTCACTGGTGTTACTTGTAATTTCGTTTTTTAAAGCATCTTGTTTATTAGAAATGTTTATATAGTTTTCAAATTTGTATAATCCTTTCCATATGACTATTGTGTTTGGATTGAAATCTTCAAATTTATTCAAATGGTTTTCTGAAATGGAATTATATAATTTGATTGTTTCCTCAATTTCTTCTTCTGAATTAATGATAATTCGCCATTCTCCAATTTCTTTTAAATAATTAACATCCCAAGTTAAGCCATAATATTTGGTACTACCTTTTTTTCTAGACAATACTGTAAAACATCTTGTTTGAGAAAAAGATGCTGTTTTTAATCCTAAACCAAATCTGCCCAAATCCCCAAAATCTCTTTCTTGTTCAGGTGATTTACTAGGAAACTGCATATTATTTTTTAAAGAAACCTCATCCATACCATCACCATTATCACTAATAAAAAGAGTAAATGGTTCATCGTCAATTTTTGTTAAAACTTCAATTTTTGTAGCATTTGCAGTTATTGAGTTATCCATCAAATCTGCCAAAGCAGTTTCAAGGCTATAACCTTGTTCCGCAATGGATTTTATCAAAAATTCAGGATTTGGATTCGCTAATTCATAGCTTTTCTTATTTAAAGGCATATCATTTCCTTTATTTTATTTGCGATTCCTTCGGCCATTAATGGTGGTACAGCATTGCCTATTTGTTTAAACGCGGCTGTTCTACCACCTTCAAAAAAGAAATCATCGGGAAATGATTGAATTCTAGCTGCTTCACGAACTGAAATTGAACGTACTTGTTTTAAATCCGGATAAATATAATAATGTCCATCAGCACATATATGAGCCACAACAGTATGACAAACTCCTTTTGGATCAACAACTTGGAATCTGTTTAGAAAAGCGGTTTCGTTTTTGTGTGTTTTTAAGTCTGAAGGTAAATCTGCATAATTTAATCTTCTTCCTTTATTTACCCATAAATCAATCGCAGTTCTGTAAATTTCTAAATCTCTATCATTGTGATTTCTAGCTACATGTTGTGTAGTAAAATCTATACCGTTCCTGATTTTAGATAGTTTTAAGTATTTATTAATCAATTTTGTATAAATAGCTGGTGCTTTTTCTTCTCCTGGCTTCAATTTTGGTAAATCATAAAATAAATCTTTCATGATTTCTCCCTGCATTGGAAATTTGTCAAATGTGGGATATTTTAATTTTTTATTTTTTTTCCAGCCAATCAGAATTACTCTTCTACGATTTTGAAGTACACCAAAATCTTTTGAAGTTAATGTTTTATGTTCTACTATGTACCCTGCGCCATCAATAGCTTCTTTTATTTTCTCCAAGAATTCTCCATTCTTCGCTGACAAAATTCCAGGTACATTTTCAAATACAAACATTTTTGGTTTGTATTTTTTAAGAAACTTAACATAATGGAGGTATAAATGATTTCTTGGATCATCAGCCATACCTTTTGGATCTCTTGCTCTTCCAACAATAGAATATGCTTGACAAGGAGGGCCACCAATTATTAAATCAACATTTTCACTATCCTTGTGGTTATCAATTTTATTGAAAATTTCTTTGATAGTATCATCGGAAATCTCAGTATTGATAACAGTATTTAAAACTTCATTTGGAACACTTTCCCAAAACTGTTTTTGGTCAATGTTTTGTTTTAAATAATCAAAATAAATATCTTCTTGATCATTATCTTTTAAATGATAGTATGCCATTCTTGTTTTTATGGTATTACAAGCGTGACTGTTCATTTCAACATGAGCTATTGGATTAAATCCAGCTCTTTTAAATCCTTCTGACAATCCACCTGCACCCGCAAATAAATCTATATAATTTAATGCCATTATTTATTTTAATTTTATTTCTTTATTATCAACTACTGAAAGATCGAAATCTAAAAACCATGAAAACCTAGAAAGGTAATCGATACTAAAACTAAATTTTCCGTTTTCAATTTTAGAAATTGTTGAACGATTGACCTCCATAATAGCTGCTAATTCATCTTGACTGTACCCTCTTTTTTCTCTTATTTCACGAATGGTTTCACCCATTTTCAAACGACAATCATGAAGATAATTCTCCATTGTAACATCTGTAATTTGAGATTTTGTATTACTCATTTATTATGCTTGTGTAATTTGTCTCGTAATAATTTCAATAGCTTCTTCCTTACTCAAAATGTTATCAAATTCCTGTAAAGACTGTTCATCTTTATATACTCCATTTCGGTCATTCCAACAAAGCCATGCTATTAAATCCAATCTGGACCAAGTATTTAACTCACCTTCTAACTCGTCACCTCTAAGTTCCATTAGTTTATAGTATGGATGCTTTAGTTTTTCCTCTTCATTTATGAATGTATTCATGATAATTACTGTTTATTTAATTAAGCATTAAATTATTTACTCTGGATTGACAAATAAGGTTCCTAAATGTTCCACTTCGTTATCATCAACAACCGTAAGCCAAACATTTGTTTCTACTCCATTAACTCCATTAGAAAGATTAACTTCTATTTTTTGTTCACTCACTTTGATTACTCTTCCTTCCACTTGCGAATAGTCGGGTTTATTGATTGTTACTTTATGGCCAATTAAATCATTGTTATCGACTTCTACCTCTTCTAAATCACCAAGGCGCACAGTATTGATTGTAGGAAAAGATAGTCCAGTATTCAGAGCTTGAATGTCCGCTCTAGGTCTTTCGTCATCTGCAATCACTTCCAAAACAACATACAACTGATTTGGATTTTCTTCTGGTAACGGTGTATGGAATTTAACAATATTTCCTTTTTTAATTGACTTCATAATTAATCCTCTATAATTTATACTTGCTTATTAAGCATATAACAAATATAATTAATACAATGTTATTTAGTGCAATATATTGAACAAATTTTAAATAATTTTTATTGACGAAAATAGACTTTGTTTTTTAGTTCATTTTACGGTTTTCCACATTTTGAGAAAATAATTATTTAATTCCGCACGGTTTAGATTGTCTAGAAACAATTGAAAATCGCACAAGTGAATCAATCCCTCCTTGTTTTCGGGTACTTGTGCCAGTTGTACAAAATTGATGTTTTGGTACAGGGATTTTTCCCTCACAATGTCTTGCATGATGACGAAAATCGCTTGTTGTAAGGTCTTTGTGTCACAATACAAATTGTAACTTTTTAAAAAAACTACAAGGTCGAACTTATGCGAAATTTCATGATACTCAATAGGTAGAAAAGTGAGTTCGCTGGCTTTTAATGTAATCTCATGGAAGATGTATGGTTCGTCAAGACCTTTCATGATTTCGTCGATTCTTTCGGTTGGTTGGATAAAAGCGGTGAATTTCCAGTTTTTTAATTCCGGTGCATTGTCGACTAAATTAATTACGTGGTTAAAATATTCCGGATTGCCATTGGCAGTTAAGATTAGCTCGGATTTATTATTATTATTATTATTATTATTATTATTATTTGGGAAGACAATCATAAAGTCAATTTCCTTGCAATAGTAGCTGAGGTTTTTGTTGATCCAAAAGCTGATGTGTTTTTGGTTTTTAGGGGTTTCGTTGATCAGGTTTTTGATGGTTTGATTGTTGTCTTGGAACCAGTTCCAGAAGGTGTTGATTTTTTTCATATGTTTTGGATTTAAGAATTAGTATTTGCCACCCCGCCCTTCAGGCACCCCTCCGAAGGAGGGGAGTGTTAGCGTTTGTCTGTCGTTCTACTATCAAATGTTATCAAATTGAACATTTGTCGCATTCTTGAGCGCAGCCGGTTGCCGTAGCTGTTTTCGATTTCGGATGCGGAAAGGTTGGTGGTGATGTGTGTGACGGATTTGTTTTCGACAAACTGTTCGTATCGGCTTATAAGTACTTCAGCCATGACGTTGCAATCATTTCCGAAGTGCTTTATTTGCTGTTCGGCACCCAAATCGTCAAAGCAATAACCGGTTAGTTTCGATTGGTTAGCTTGCTTTAATGTGTAGCAGTTGATAGCCTCAAAACCATTTTTGGCAAATTCAAACGAAACTTCCCTGCATGTTTTGATTTTGTATTCGAATGCATGATAAGCGAAAGGGCGTACTAAGTTCATTAGGGATGTTTTTCCGCAACCAATTGAACCTGATACTAAAATGCCTTTTGATAAGTCTATATTTTGGTTTATGGCAGCTTTCTCATCTTTTATCATATAAATCAACAATTTGTAAATAGTTGGATGATCCATTTCGCTGATATTAAATGAATTACTGTAGGTTGCTTTTCCTTGGTTTTCGAGGTATTCCAAGCATTTTTGGAAATTATACACTTTGAAACCTTTTTGGACCACGTAGGTTTCACGGACTGAATTACAATGGTTCGTCATAGTTTTTTTTAGTTGCCGTGTGCAGGTGCATCGGTTTTGGTTGAGAGTTGTAATCGGATTTTTGGTTGTTTGCAGCAAACTTGACTGTGTTGAGCATCCAGTTTCTTGCTGCTGCTTTCCAATCTTTCATTTTTGTTTTTCCGCCTATGAGCCAACCTATGCTGGAGTAGTAATTGAAAAATTTATTGGCTTCTATTTGGGAACTTTCCTTGAAAGAGAAGTATTCCAGTATCATTTCGAGTGATGGCTTCTCGACTTCGCTCGAAGTGACAAATTTGTGCAAACTGTTTTCAGTTTGATTTTTAGTGGTGGTTTCAAAAAATAAATCGAGTTCAACTGGTTTTTCTTTTGTTGCGGAACTTTTTTGCCGACCGCTTTCAGTTTGTTTTTTATCGGTGTCGGCGAATGCTCGAAGTAATTGCCGATTGTCATTGGCCAATGCTTCCAGCATTTCTTTTTTCCCCTCTGGATTTACTAGAGGATACAAATTTTGAACAGGTTCTTTTCTTGAAATTTTTTCTATATCTATTTTTGTATTGTTTAAATTGTTTTTAACTGTTTGTTTTTTATTATATATATAGAGCTGTTCATTTACCTGTTCAATGACTTGTTCACTTTTTGATTCGTTCAAATTGTAAACAGGTTCATTTTTTGAACGTGTTGGCTGTGGTATTTTTGAAATTGTTTTTTCTTGTTCAGAAAAATTGATCATTACGATGTTGGAGCAGGAGTGGGGATTGAATGTTGGATTGTATTGCATAAAACCCAACAGCTCTAACTCTTTCATGCACTTATGATAAGTTGCTTTTGAATTGATCTTGCTGGCTTTCATTATTTCTTCCCGAGAAATGCCTGTTGGATTCTTGAACCGATTCACATTCCAACATTGGAAGAGCGCCAAATAAAGCGAAATGTGTGTTGGATGGAGGTTAGTTTCATAATTGATTTTGTTGAAAAATCCGGTGAGGTGTTTGATATAGTTCATTTTATTCGATGAATTGTGTCTCTCGACTTCGCTCGAGATGACGGTGAGTGGTGAAAAGTGTCCTTCGACGAGCTCAGGATGACAGTGCGGTGAGTAGTAAAAAGTGAAAAGAAAATAGATTGCTTCGCTCCCGTAATGACTTTACTTGAAAAGTGCAGGAAGGACGTTCACTTTGTTTCCGTTTAAAAGTTTTTCAATATCAGTTTGGTCGTAATACATAATACCTCCAATTTTGGTATATGTCAATGTTCCGTTAATGCGGAGGTTTTGTAATGTACCCGGAGAAATGTTGAGCAATTTTCGGACTTCATTGGATTTGAGCCATTGTTTCTGCTGTAGTGGTTTGGATTTAATGATTGCCAGTAAATCATTAAGGAGAAGAATTCGGAATTCGTTTAAGTCTTCCATTGTAATTAATTGCTCGCGATACATTCTGTTTTTAGTGGAGGTCGCGGAGCTGTTGTTTTCAAGTGCCATAACGTATGTTTTAGGTTGTTATGGCGCAAAAGTGTTGGTTTTGATTTGTTTTATATCACAAGTGGTTCACAAGTTGTGAGAGAAAAAATTGTTTTTATTATGAAGTGGTTGTGGTTATTGACTTATTTATATTAGCATAACTATTGGGTTTTATAATATTTTTTCTTTTGCCTTGATGCAAAAGAAACAAAAGATCAAGCCTGAATATTTTTACACCAAAAATCATCGGACAAATTTCCCTATCGTGACCCCAGACGCTCGTGTTTCACACTCGACTCGGGGGTCACTCCCTGCGGCCAGCGCTTAAATTCTTACCGTGATTTTTTGGCATAAAATTATAAGGGCGATTCGAAGAGGGTTTATAAGAGGGTTTGCTGTTGTATGTACTATTTTATATCTTGAAGATGATCTTTTTCTTTTGTCCTGATTACTCACGAGTTAATGATTTATTGGAGTTCGTGAATCTATGATTTCAAAAGAAACAAAAAATCAAGCCTGAAAATTAAAAGCTTGAAAACTACCTCAAAGTTCCATTCCACAGCCCGAGCCGTTCGTCCTTCGTCCTCAACTCGCGGACTGCTGCCACTTCACTTTATCGTTGTTTTCTATGCTTTTTATTTAAGGGGGGGTGTGAGGAGGTATTATTGCGTTTTTTGGTATTTATAAATTCTTCAATTTTACGCGTGGAGTATCGTTACACGTTTTTTGTTTTTTTACAGATTCTTTACTTTTTTCCTTGATGAAAAAAGTAACAAAAAAATCAAGCCTGAAAATCAAAAGCTTGAAAATTACCTCGAAGTTCCGTTCCGCAGCCCGAGCCGTTCGTCCTTCGTCCTCAACTCGCGGACTACTGCCACTTTACTTCTTCATTGTTTTCTTATGCTTTTTATTTAAGGGCGGGAGAGGAGGTTGCATTGAACGTTTATTGCTTTAGTGCTGTTTTTGTTTATTAAGAGATTCTTTTTCTTATGTCTTGCGCAGTCGATTTTAGATATCTTGTTATTATTTATGAATGTTGATGACTTCTTAATTTACTGATGAAGTAGGTGGGAGAGAGGCCTGTTTGATTTTTGAACGCTCGTGTAAAGTTTTGGGTTGAACCGAAGCCGGATTCTTCACCTAATGCCTTGTTGGTGTAATTGCGGTATTTGTTTTCGTTTTTAAGTAATTCTATAATATGGTCAATCTTTAAATGGCTGATGTAGTCAACAGTTCCTTTATTTCGATATCGTGCAATAATTTTAGAAGCATATTTCATATTGGTGTTTAATAATGAAGCCATTCTTGCCAAAGTCATGTCTTTTTCTAGGTATTTTTTATTGCGTTCAAATTTTTCCAGATTTTTTAGAACTGCAGTAACCAATTCAGGATTGATATCTAGTTCGGTTTCTTTATTGGTATTGTTTGAAACGAATGATTGGGTCGTTTCGATTTTGCGATTCATCAATTCTTCAAATAATCTTTTATTTTTATAGTGTCTGTGCACCAATACCGCTATGATTACTGTCATTATGGTAATTATAATGATCCAGTATTGTTTAATATTTCTTTGCGTTTGAACTAATTTTTTTGTGTCGTATTCTTTGTGTATTTTCCCTGAAAGGTATTTGTAATCCTTGAGCAGCACCTGATCTACTTTTAAGAGGGTGCTGAAGTAGTATAACTCTAATTCCTTATTGTTTTGTTGTTTATAATAATCAATTAATATTTCATAGGCTTCCCGTAAATCAGGGCGTATGTACTTTTGTTTTTGGAACGCTTCATCTATCTTTTTTAAGTAGGGTAACGCCTTTTCCTTCAATTTTAGGGCCCAGTAGCTTTTACCGATGTAAAAATAGGCCGTCGTTTCGTTTGTTAAGTCTTTATTCACTTTCATAAGAGGCAGTGCCTTTGTCAATTTCTTTATTGCGTCGGGATAATTGTGTTTGAAATATTGGTTTACGCCTTCGGAATGGATGAAGTAGGACTGCATTTCTACGTTTTTAAAGCGCTGACCCGCACTCAGCCCCGTCTGGTTCATCTGGCTACATAATTCATATTTACCTGTACGGTTGTAACAAAGCCCTAAAGAATGAAGTGAATTCAGATAGGCGCGGCTATTTTCTTCCTTGAAGTAACCCAAACATTCTTTGAACAATGCTATTGCCTCATCGTAAAACCCAAGGTAATATTTGATCTGAGCAATGCCATATCTTATTTTGTAAATTTGATATTGGTTGGTTGTCTTCGAAATGTATTCATCTGCTATCAGGTAGTTATCGAGTGCTTTCATTTGCTCTTTACGGTCATAATACACTGCTCCTCTAGTCATGTAAACTGCTCCGATTAATTCGATGTCGGCTGTTCGTTTAGCTGCTGTCACCATACTATCGGCATATTTAAGCCGTAACTTTTTATCGTTTTTGTAGATGAAAACTTTATAAGCCAACGCCATTTGACCGAAGTTTTTCTCCCTTTTTGCTTTAGCTAACCATGACTGAGCATACAGCCGTTCTTTAATGCTGTCCTTTTCCGTATATAGTATGTTTTTGCTAAAATATTCATAGTCTTTAGCTGAAAGGCTGTCCGGAATAATAAAATTATTTTGTTGTGCAGATGCGTTATTATACAGGCATAGCCATATTATAAGTAAGTATTTTTTTGTCATATTCCTAAGAGATTGGGGAGGCTTACTGATTAGAAAATTCAGGATTAGTGTACTACGGTATTCTATTCCTATGCACTAAATGTAACTAAAATAACTTAATTGATGCAAGAATTACCTTAATAAAGGATTATATCATTTTATCGAGTGTAACTCTCTGGATAGTCACTGTTTATTGGAAAAATTTACTGTGTTCAATTCGGGAATTGCATATTGTAAATTCCCGAATTGAACAGTTGTTGGCTTGCGGGTGGGGAAAGGTCCCATTAGTTTTGCCCTGAATTCAAACGGTTTTGTTATGAGCAAAACCACCATCAAAATTGTTCAGATTATCCCGGGAGAAATGAACTGATTAAAAAGTAATCAGTAACATTTAAAACATTATCAAAGATGAAAAAATTCTATTTAGGTTTTAGTACATTAATTTGTTTGACCGTTCTATTTACACTTGATTCCTGTACCACCGATACACCTGTTGTATCGGGCGATACTATAGGCAAGGCAGATGCAAAGAACGAAATTCATTATTATACTCCCAAAAAAGGAGATACAGTGCTCGCTATTAAAAGTTTATCGGCTAATACAGGTACAACGGAATCACTAATGGCTATTGATCCTGACTGGAAAATACTTGTTGGCCATATTATTGATAGTAGTGGAAGTACGCACTAAACATCAGAATCATATACATTGCTAAGGTAATTATTATTATTATTATTATTATTATTGCAGTATGAGTTTTTTGCAATCAAAACTTAAAGGCTGCTCATTGAGCAGTCTTTTAGTTTTCATCTGCTTCATCCATGCGGATAATGAGTTTGCTTTTGAGTGTATTCAGAAATTTTGTCCTTTCAGATTTTCTGTTTCGGATTTCCAGAAAAACTCTGTTGAATTGTCCCAAATCAATATTAAAGGCTGTCTCCAAAAAGGTTGTGACTTCTTTTAGTCCTGAGGTTCCATTATTAAAAACACCTTCTGTATGGAGTGCATAAATCAATTCAATAAGTTCTACTTTGGATCCCGTCCATTTTGGGCCTTTAAGGAGTGGGAAAGGCGGTTGTATTGTTATTGTCTTTCTGCCTAATTTTTCAATTTGCTCTTCCAGAAATTTTTTTATCTCATTGTTGGCTAGTATGCGAGCCACTTTATAGTCATGCGAGGTTGCGAAACGATGATCTGACTGAAAATAATAACTGTCCACCATTAGCCTAAGATCATATTTAGCCCTTATAAAATATTTATTATCAAGGCAGTTGTTGCCGGTGCGATAGTAGCGGTAAAACTCCTGGTTCTTCTTGAAAAAGACTTTTAATTTATTGAGTTCTGCTTTATAATATTTACCCATTGTTTTTTGGGACCCGATTGGCTTGTTGGTTTCAATAATGTAAATTTCGTTATAGTATATCAGTTTGGCAGCAAACTTAGGCTTGATGTCCCGGAAGAATTCTATTTCCTCTGTTTTGTTTAGCCTTTTATATTTTATGAAAAAGGTTTTTAGTTTCTCTAAGACAACAATACTGGTCTTAATTGCCTGCTCGGCCAACTGTACCTGATTTTCTGTTTCCAGATGGATCAATTTTAACTGATGTTCTAACTCGGACATCAAGGATTCAGCAAACAATTTCATTAGGGCTGTTTTAGATTTACATTTGACTGATTCAGTAATTGAATCAGGAGGCAAATCTATTTGATGGTTGGTTGCGTTGCAAATGGTGTGGTGTTCGATTCCCGAATTGAATAGTGAAATTCCCGAATTGCATAGTGGTTAAAATTTTTACTTTCTAAGTAGATTGTTTTTGTAATTAAGCTGTGGAAGATAGTTTTAATGATCGCAAAAATGTGGTGATTAGTAGTGATAATTATTGTTTATTTTGATTTTGATTTGAAAACACTATTAAAAATAGTGGAGTCTAATAGTTTAATGTGTAATTCTGAATATTTTGATTAAAAATAAACTTGTTTTGATTCAATTACTCTTATTTTTGTGAAAGATGGTGATTTTTCTTATTGACTATCATGGAATGTAATTCCGAATCATTACGTGTTATCGGCAATAGTTCGAGGACGGAAGACCTCGAAGAACTGGGGCATAGCAAGGATAACTTGAGGATATATTTTTGAATACTTTTGAAAAGTAAGTGATTAGTATTGAATGGATGAAACGTTATGCCTCGAGAATAATAAACTAATAGAAATGATAAATTTAATTTAGGCAAAATAGGCTTGTTTTTGCCAAAACTTAATTATGATAGACAATAAAATATATTTACTAGAAAGGATAAATATCTACAAGAATTAATTCAAAAAAGACGTTTTGTAGATATTCTAAAACATATATAGAAAACATGGTTTTACCATGTAAAATGTAAAATTTTTCAATACTTTTTTAAATTATGCATAAATATACTAAACATAGTATTCAGTGGTTTTACAATCTTCTTGCACAAGGTGAATGTGATATTCTTGATTTTAAAGAACAACTTGAGGATAAAGTTATTTTTGGTAAATCAATTAAAAATTTTGCGCCTAAATATGAGGAATTAGCTAAAGATGTTGTTGCTTTTTCTAACAAGAAAGGAGGCTTTTTGTTTGTAGGTATCGTTGATGATACCAAAGAAATAAACCCTAATTTTTTGGCTACAGATGCTAAAATATTTGAATTAATCAGACAAGTTCAAGATAGAACTTTTCCTTCAATTACTTTACATCCCCACAAACTTAAAATAAATAATAGTGAAGTGCTTGTTCTCGAAATTCCTTTTTCGCCACAAATGCACAGAACCTCTAAAGGAGAATATTTAATTAGGAGTAATGACGGTAATAGGGCCATTGAACCTTATGAAATTGCTACCATTCAATCAGAAAAGGGACTAATTGTTTATGATCAAAAAACTTGGGATTTTCCTTTTCAATCTATTGAACAGGATAAACAAAGAAATCCTATTCCGGGATGGCAAGACCTTTCAAGAACCCGATTACTTTACAATCGAATTCAAAGCGAAAAACCTAAAAGTCCTTATCTCAAGAATACATCATATGAATTTACAGAAACATTAGGACTCGTTAAGGAAGAAAATGGTGTTCAATTACCCACAACCACAGGTGTTTTATTCATTGGTAATCAAAAAGCCTTAAAAGAAATGCCTTATAGCCAAATTAAATATATTCGTTACTATGAAGATGGGAGTTATAAACCATTTGAATATTCTGGCAATTTGATTGAAATTGCAGATGCTTGTTTCAGTCAATTAAAATCTGAAATCAAAGTCAAAGAATTTCATTTTGGTTTGTTTCGGGATTATATAGAGGATTATCCAGAAATTGTACTACGTGAAATGCTTATTAATGCTATTGTACATCGTGATTACAGCCGACAACAAATTATAGAAATTAGAAAGTTTCCTAATTATATAGAATTTGAAAGACCGGGGCATTTTCCACAAGGTATAGATGAAACGAACTTTCTTCGTAAAACAAACCCTCGTAATCCTAATATTATGGATGTGATGAGGGAAGTAAGTTATGCTGAAAAAGCAGGTACTGGTTTTGATAAAATATTTACAGCCTTATTGTCTAAAGGAAAAAACTTACCCAAATCAATACAAAATGAGCATTCTATTATTTTTAGAGTGGATGCCGATGTCTATTCTGAAAAATTAGCAGAATTGAGTCACGAATTCAAGCAAATTACGGGTACTGATATTGATCTAGAAAAACTATTGGTTATCAATTGTATTTATACCGAAAAGAAACAAACTTTTCAACAACTGGAAGCTAACCCGTTTGTCAACCAATACCAATTACGAAGAATATTAAAAGAATTGCAAGAAATAGAATTTATAGAAACAACCGGAAAAACTTCAGGAGTTAAATATATTATCCATAAAAACAAATTAGCATCTACAGAAGATAAAATCAGCTATTCCAAATTAAAGAAGCAAGAAAAAGCCAGGCAGATTGAAGCAATTATCAGATACCTTGACAGTGCAGATGAAATAGACAATGAAGCTGCCAGAAAGTTACTTAATCTTGCTGATTCAGACGTGTCCTACGTATCAAGACTTTTTGCCGAAATGATAGAAAAAGATTTCGTGGAAATTGCAAGAGAGATAAAACATAATCAAAGAACCTATAAAATTAAAAAATGATTGCAAAGAAAAATGAGTTGAAAAACAAGGGATTAGCGATGGTTTTCTTTGCAGGTTTCTTTGCAGTTTTGTAAACTTTGCGAACTTTTTATAAAGAATATCGATAGGTTTTTGGGTTATTGAAATACATTTTCTTTGTAAATCTTTGCAGAAAAATCAACTTTTTTAATAATATTATAAATAGTAAATGCTTTGTTTATCAACTACTTAATGTAAATGTCATTTGCAATCTTGTTTGTAAAAACAATAACTTTTATAAACCTTTTAACAACTTTTGCAAAGAGTAATTGTATAGATGGTATTGATTATTTCGCAGGTGCGGGTGGTATTGTATATCTATTTTTTAAATATACTCAAAATAATCTTCTTTGGATTTTATTGAATTTTTCTCATAGAATTTAGAGTGATTTATGACATAGCCATCATAGCCGCAGCTTTTTAAAATAAGTTTGCTTATCAAGGTATATAACTTAGCACTTACATGTAACATATGGTTATCTATTTCTTCACTAGTTCTTTTTATTTCATTGTTCATCAAAATGTTTCCATGTAGAAGATAATTACGGTAATCAATTGCTTTTTCTTCTTCTGCGGTGAGCTTTATTTTTAACTGATCAAAAGGCGCTCTTAACTTTTCAGCATTAGATAATCGATTAAGATTTACAGGTTTGTTAATTTCATTTATTCTTCGTCTGATTTTTATTTCAGCTACGGGATTTATCTTTGGAGCATGTTTATCTATAATTGTATTCATCTCACAACTTATTTTTCCAACGAGATCTTTATCATTGATTAACTTTTCTTGTTTATTTTGCTTTATGATTATAATATTAGCAAAGGATTCCAAAATAACAGAAAAAACACCAGGCATTGAAACTATAGATTTTAAGCTTGCCACTTCCATCAGGAAAATAATGGCTACTGAAAAATCCATGTTTTGACGGAGTTGGTTAATCAATTCTGAAATTACCGAAGCTGGAATCACTTTCAGTTTACCATAATAGTTATCTGCTATTTCCTTTTCTTTTTCCTTAAATAGTTTTGAATATGGATTTGATGTAACCGGGTGGAAAATTGATTTTAGGGAATTTCTTGCCAGACGCTGGTATATAAAGTTTTCTCCAGAGAATATGTAATTTTCACCACCGGGCATATAGCCAATTAAAAAACCGATTCCTTTTTGAATAGCATAAGAATCCTCCTGGAATTCTTCTAATGTTACAGCATCCAGGTTTTCGATAATAAAGTAACTATTCTCTCCGTTACGATGTTGGGTAATGTCATACCATTTTTGCATAACTGTTAATCTTACACAGCCAAAAGCCCAAGGAATAATACCGTCATGCTTTGCCGTTTCAAGCTTTGAATGGAAGATATCTGTTCTTTTTGAGTCATCAAAAAAAAACATTCTGAAGAATGATGAATTATTTAAGTCCCCTTTATATACTCCATCTATATCAAAAGTATGTTGAGCTGGAATTTCAGCTAATCTAGAATGCAGAGGTTTTTGAAAATCATTTGATTTAAGCGTGAAAGGTTCTCCATCAATCAGAATTTTAATTTTTTTGTCCGTGCTATATGGGAAAATACCGTCAAAGGAAAGATGATAGTCTGTATTTGACTTCGTGAGATATGCTTCCCCAGAACCATCTTCTAAAGTTACTTTATGCCGTTTGAAATTTTCTAGCTGCTCAATTATTTTCAACTCTGTTGCAAAATTTTTATTATTTGATTGTTTCATTGTCGGTCGAGTTTTTTCGCCAATTTACAAATAGATATTAAGAAGTTTAAATTTATTAATGTGGAGTAAGCATGTTTGGGTTAAAAAAGACTATTAGAAGATTTAATACTTTTTAAATTGGAAGTAGTTAATGGTCATTAATTTTTCAATAAAAAAAGTATAATCTAAATTCTGTTTTTCTATAAAATATCAAGTTTCTTTTCAAGAAAGAGGGTCAGAGGTTCGAATCCTTTTTTAGCTCAATCGCTTGCTATATAAAGGTTCTTTGTGTCCCACAAAAAATCATTGAGTCAAATTTGTGTCAAAAAAAGTTTTTTTTAAAAGCGAAAATAGCGAGGTGTCGTTTTTTACAAACGAATAAATTGCTACTAAAGAAGCGATTGTTGCTATGATGCTTTCTATTGACATAATGCAAATATACTGAAATTTTTTATGTGTTTGATTGTGTACACGAGCGGGATGCTAGCGATAGCAGGGAACATTCTAAAGATATTCACAGAAAAAGTCGGGAGACTTTTATTCAAATTTATAGTTTTCAAGAATTTATAAAAAAACGCAAAGTCATGAGACATTTGCATAGCGCAGAGGTTAACACTTCGTGGAGCGGGGAGTATTAATGTAAAAAAACAAAAATTTAGTTTAATATTATAATTTTATATCATATTTTTGAAGGATTATCCAACACTTAGGGTAAGTAGAATTAGTACTCCAATTAGAATTAAAACATGTCGCAAAAAAAGTTAAAGAAAAATAACATAAATAATTACTCATTGATAGATCTATTTTGCGGTATAGGAGGTCTTACACATGGTTTTGTAAAAGAAAATTTCAAAATTGATGCTGGTATAGACTTTGACTCTACTTGCAAATTTGCTTTTGAAAAAAATAACAATGCTTCGTTTTATTCAGATGATGTTACTTTACTCAAAGGTGATGATTTACTTAAACGCTATAGAAAAAATACTCGCAAAATATTAGTTGGATGCGCTCCATGCCAGCCTTTCTCATTGCAAAAAAATAAAAACTTATATAAAGATAGTAGCTCAGAAGACTCAAAATGGAAATTACTATATTCTTTTGCAGATCTAATTGAACAAACTGATCCAGAGATTATTTCTATGGAAAATGTTCCCCAATTATTAAAATTTAAAGAGGGTAAGGTATTTAATGACTTCGTAGAGCGATTAGAAAAAAAAGGTTATAAATTAAGTTATAGTATAGTAAATGCCCAAGACTATGGTGTACCTCAAAGGAGGAAAAGACTAGTGCTTTTAGGCTCAAAACATGGATTTATTAATTTAATTGAAAAAACTACGCCCAAAGGACATCATCTCTCAGTCCGTGATGCGATAGGGCATTTGCCACCAGTTGAAGATGGAATTGCTCACCCTAGCGACTCAATTCATATTGCTCGTAAACTGACTGATCTAAATAAAAAAAGGATTCAAGCTTCGGTAGAGGGAGGTTTTTGGAGGAATTGGGACGAAAGTCTATGGCTAGAGTGTCATAAAAAAGAAAGCGGAAAAGCTTTTGGAAGTGTGTATGGTCGAATGAAATGGGATGAAGTAGCACCGACAATGACTACCTGTTGTACAGGACTAAGTAATGGAAGATTTGGACATCCAGAACAAGACCGAGCTATAACTCTGCGAGAAGCGGCACTATTACAAAGTTTTCCAATCAATTATCAATTTACTGATTCTTCATCAAAAATTCCGACTCAAACTATTGCCAGACAGATAGGGAATGCTGTTCCAGTAGGGTTAGGAATTGCGATAGCGAAAAGTATTAAAAATCATATAGAAAGTCTTGAATAATTCAAAAAAAAATTACGAGCCCCTTAAATGGAGATTCGATGTTAATACTTTTCGACTTCTAGGAAGAGAATTGATTACTGATCGTATAACTGCTGTATTTGAGTTAGTAAAAAACGCATATGATGCAAATGCAACAGAAGTGGTAGTTAGCTTTTCTAATGTGAACAATCAAAATAGTAACTCAATAATTTCAATCAAGGATAATGGAACCGGAATGTCGTTTGAGGATATTAGGGACAAGTGGATGGTGGTTGGTACTAATAGTAAAAGGAAAACACTCTATTCTGAGGCTCCGTTTAATAGACGATTTGTAGGAGAAAAAGGAATTGGTCGATTTGCTGTTGATAAATTAGGCGAAAAAGTTAAAATTATCACGAAACAAGAAAATGAAGTTGAGTGGTTAAATGTGAAAATCGACTGGGATGAGTATGAAATTAAAGCCACAAATCAACAATTAACATTATTTACTGACGTTGAAAATGAATATACTTATTCAGAGGGAAATATCACAGAACATGGAACTGAATTAGTCATAACTAATTTAAATGAACCTTGGGTTAAATCAGATATTGAGAGATTGTATAAGGAGCTAACGAAAATAGTATCGCCTTTTTATCCATTGAGCCCTCCGTTTAATATATACGTGGATTCAAATGAATTTGCTGATTTCAATAAACGACTAGTTGAAGTTGATATTGTCAAATATGCATCCCACACAGCCGAAATTTCATTTGATATTGCAAAAAATGAACAGGAAATATTAAAATTTGACTCCTTAAATGGTAAAATTTATACTGAAAAAGTGCCGATTCAATCCTTCGGACCAGTTTCAATGAACCTCTTTTTTTTTAATACCAAAGCGAAACGAATTTTTAATCAAGCATTTAAAGGTGATGAAACTCGAATCGATGGCTTAAAAATTTATAGAAATGGATTGGTTACAACTCCATTTGCAGAATATAATGATCATCCTGATAATAAGAGAGATATATTAGGTATAGACAAGAGATTATGGCGGGATATTTTCAATAGAATATCAACAAGAGAAGTTATTGGTTTGATATCAATAACAAAAGAAGAGAATCCCCTAATTATTGATGCAACTAATCGCCAGGATTTTGTAGAAAATAATCAATATAAGGAGCTTAAGAAGTTTATAATCGAGCAATTAAATATATTCTCTGAAATAAAAGTTTTTGAAAGATTGCGGCGGCAAGAAGATGGAGATAATGCATTAGAGAAAGCCGAAGAAAATGTTCAAAGTTTTAGTCAGGCAATCCATAAACTTGAGATAGAGAAACCTGATCTCAAACAAATTTTACAGCCTTTAAAAAAACAAGCAGCTGAAGTTTCAACTTCATTAAAACGAGGAATTACTGCACAAAAGGAAGCTAAACAGGAATACGTTCGCAAAGAAAATATTTATTTAAGCTTAATGTCTTTGCAGGATTATGCTATTAGGCTTTCCCATGCAGTTAGAACTTCTTTAGGAAAAACTAAAAGAATGGCAGAATTTTTTAAAAACAAGTTTCCGAATGCTCGTTTTGATGATGTATTTAAAGAATATGCTTTACTTATTTATGATGAAATGGAAACACTTAATAAGGTTATTGATTTCATGCTTAGTTATGCTGGTTCTAATATAGATTTTGAAGATTTTAGCATAAAAAAAATGTTAAATGACTTGTTTTTTAGATCTTACAAACAAACTTTTCTCTCTGAAAAAATAACAGCTTTAATTGAATTTGAAGATGATTTAATAATTAATGCGAATAAAAAATTCTTTGAGGACATTTTTCAAAATTTCGTTTCAAACTCTATTAAAGCATTGGAAAAAAACGATTCTAAAATCATTAAATGCACTGGTAAAATAATTGACAATCAGTTTGTTATTTATTTTTCTGACAATGGTTTAGGAATTTCAAAAGATAAATGGAAAAAAGTTTTTGAGATTTATTACACTTCCACTGCTGAACAAGGTGGTGCGGGACTTGGCCTTTTCATTGTAAAAACTAGAATTGAAGCCTTACATGGGAATGTAGAGGTTATTGATAGTGAATTTGGTGCTTGTGGAGCAACATTTAAAATTACTCTACCATTTAAAAAAAATTAAAAAATGATTCCATCCCCTACTAAAATTGTGGTTATTCACGATACATTAAAGGCTAATGATCCTCTAATTATTGAGCTAATTGATGAACACGGGAAAGACAATGTAACTTTAATCGAGCATTCGGATGAAGGTTTGCAATATGTACTTAAAAACCGCACTCAAAAAATGATTGTAATTTTGGACTTAGATCTTCATGTAGACGAACTGCAAGGTATAGAAGTTTTTAGAGCAATCAGAAAAGAAACTTCACTTGTTTATATAATTATTTGGACAGCTAAGGATGTAAATAGTTTATCAAAAGACAATTTAGTAGAATTAGTTAATAACGATTTTCTATCTCTAGAACACAGCACAACAGATTATGGTAAAGTTCTTCCGCTTGTAACAAAAGCTCAACATCAATTAGAAGTTCGTGTAGATACAATTTTAGAAGAATGGATATCAACTTTAAGTTTAGAAGAAAGAGCTAAACCATTTATGATGAATACTGATGGTGAATATACATTAGACCAAATAATTAAAAGTATTAGATTAGGAGAAACATTAGGTCGTACTATTGAAAGGAATATTTTAAAATTGGCGGTAAGTCTTTTAACCAAACAAAAGATTAAATTCAATGATTAAAACATTAATTTCTTACGATGATCAAGATCATACACTTGGTGCTTATTTTCAAAAAAGCTATGAAAAACTAACATCAAGAATAATAAATCCAAAAATAACACCAAATTTCCTCGATGGCAGTTTGTGCACATTTGATGGTGTGCGTAACGGCATTGATGCGTATAATTCAGATAAATTTGTTTTTGTAGCATTTTCACATGGAGATGAAGATTGTCTTCAAACCAGTAGCGAATCTTATGTTGACAGAACTAATTGTCTCTCATTTAAAAGTTCCTTATTTTATTCTACGGCGTGCAGTTGTTCTAGTAAATTAGGTCCAGAACTGATTGAGAATGGTTGCTATTCATTTATTGGATACAGCGATAAAGTCTTAATACATCCGGATTATCATAACGATTTTATTGATTGTGAAATTCATGCAATTGTTGAATTCCTAAATACTGAAATTACAATAGGTGAAGCATACAAAAGTATGAATGATAAATATGATGAGACCGTATTACGTTTAGTAAGTGGCTCTATGGTCGATACTTTAATAGCGTCAACTTTGGTAGGTAATCAGAGTTTATTAGCTATACTTGGTAATAAGGATTTGACACTTTCTGATTTAGATAGTGACTAATTAATATTTCTTTATTAGATTTAGATATGATAGAAAACAATAAGGATTTATTTTTTTACTGATTGACACTTTTTTATCTATATAACGCACAAATCTATAAGTATTGCTGACAGCTGTAAAAAGTTAAATAAAGATGCATAATAATAGCATCTTTATTTAACTTTTTATAATGTTATTGATCTTAATCAAAATCTAATAATTCTCTGGGGTGTTTTCCAAGTCCTTTTGCTAAATCTAATAGTGTAGTAAAAGATAAATTTCTTTTGCCATTTTCAATATCGCTTATAGTAGCTTTAATAAGTTTATCGCTATTTAATGCGACAAGATCCTGACTTAAATTTAGCTCAGTTCGAAGTTTCTTGATATGCAAACCGAATTTTTTTAGCTTTTCCTCCTTATGTTTTTCCATTGTTTAGCTTTTAAACAAAAGGCGTTATATTTTTTTTAAAAAATGTTATAAGAACTTATAACAAATAACTATTTTTTGTTATATTTGTTTATTATTGAAATTATTATTAGATAATATTTGCTTAGAGCATTTAAATAAATAAATTTGCGATTCTTCATATAAAAATATTTGAAGCATTCGCTTAGAATCTCGTTCCAAAAACTGGTACTTTTAGCACGCGAGATGATAAGTAAGATGCTCACGTCCCATGGCGTGGGCTCACTTATTCGTGTGCGGGTATACCAGTACCTTGGAGCGATATAAGATGAGTTCCATGCCATTTTTTTGGCCACTATTTTGGCATTACTCAACTTCATTCTTAGCGTTACAACTTCATTTACAAGTCTCGCAATTTGCTATTTATTCATTATTAAAAAAATTAATGCTAACGAACAGTGCTGCCTATGATTGTATAAACTATTACTCACTAGAAAAACACCTGCACCGAAAGGCCCTTTGAACAGAACACCTAGTTAATTTAATTTGAATTCGTTAATAAAAGGTGCAGGTAATTTAGCCGAAATATCAACTCATAACTCATAAATGATTAACCGATAACTTAAAAAACGCCTATGAAATACTACAAACAAATTCAAATAGGAATAATTTTACTTTTTATAGTAACGATGTGCCTGTGGCTTTATAGTTGCCATTGTTTCACCGAAATAGATTTTCCTAAGTAGCAGTTTATAAAACCTGCCCTTTATCAAAACTTAAAAACAGCTAAATCAGCCTATGATAAAATATAATAGTGCGGTTGTTTTCCACCACAGGGGACAAGCTGCGCCTCGCAATGACATAATAAATAAAAAAAGGCCCTCCAACCGTCTGGACAACTGAAAAGAGGACCAATGCTAACAAAACTAACGTTTCATATAACTATACCAATATTATGAATAAATTTTCATTTTACAAGGGTAAATGGTGGATTCCTATTTTTCTATGGGTCTATCTTATTCTTACACCATTATTTTCTTACGGTTCGATATGTGTCGTAAAGTCAAAAGTCGAAAGTCATAAAGTAATTCCCTCGACTGTGCTCGGGATGACGCAATCTATTGTAATTACCGGAACTGTAAGAGACAGTCAGGGTGCGATGCCCGGTGTTACTGTATCTGTAGCCGGAAAATCAACAGCCACTATTACCGATTATCAAGGTAAGTATAGTATAACGGCCACGGCCACTGATATTCTTGTTTTTTCTTTCGTAGGGTATACTACATTAAATATTCCTATAGCGGGTCGTACGGTAGTCAGTGTACACCTACAAGAAGATGCCACCCAACTGCAGGAAGTGAAAATTAATGCGGGCTACTATAGTGTAAAAGAAAAAGAACGCACCGGAAGTATCGCTAAAATTTCAGCAAAGGACATTGAGAAACAACCTGTAACGAATGTACTTGCTACTATGCAAGGCAGGATGGCAGGGGTTGATATTGTTCAAGACAGTGGTTCTCCGGGTGGTTCTTTTAGCATTAAAATAAGAGGACAAAATAGTTTGCGTGCTGATGGGAACCAGCCCTTGTATATTATTGATGGTGTTCCTTATTCCTCGGAAACTATTGGATCTATTGCCACCTCTGGTACTGCGCCAACCTTAACCAGTCCCTTAAATTCGATTAATCCCTCAGATATTGAAAGTATAGAAGTATTAAAGGATGCTGATGCTACAGCTATCTATGGTTCACGCGGTGCTAATGGAGTTGTACTGATTACTACCAAAAAAGGAAGGGCAGGAGCGACTGCATTTACTTTAAATACTTCGACCAGTTTTGCCAGTGTAACCCGAACTCCTAAACTGATGCGTACGCAACAGTATCTTGCGATGCGCCAGCAGGCTTTTGCCAATGATGGAATTACTGTTTATCCGGATTATGCCTATGATGTGAACGGCACTTGGGATGCGAACCGCTATACTGATTGGCAGGACGCACTTATTGGCGGTACTGCGGAAATAAATACTTTGCAAGCCTCAGTATCAGGCGGGAGTCAACGTACACAATATTTGTTGAGTGGTAATTATAGAACAGAAACAACTGTATTTCCGGGTGATTTTAAATATAACAAAGGGGCAATGCATTTTAATATGAATCATGCCTCTGACGATGATCATTTTAAAATTGTTTTTTCGGCAAACTACACATCACAAAAAAACAATCAACCTGCTATGGACCTTACGTCAGTTTCACTGACACTGGCTCCTAATGCCCCTGCGCTGTATGATGCCGATGGCAGTTTGAACTGGGAGAATAGCACATGGAATAATCCGTTGGCAGTATTGGAATCGGAATTTGATTCGAGAATAAATGATTTAACTGCAAATACGGTACTGTCTTACCAATTATTAAAAAGTTTACAGTTTAAAACCAGTTTGGGTTATTCCGACTTGAACAGTAATGAGAGTCGCACACAGCCCTCTACGATGTATAATCCTGCCTACGGTTTAGGGAGTGAGTTTTCGTCGCTTAGTACTAATTATACTTCGCGAACTTCATGGATTGCGGAACCTCAACTCAACTGGAGTACAGCAATAGGAAAAGGAAAAATAGAAGCTTTGTTAGGCAGCACTTTACAACAACAAAAAACGGAGCGTCTTTTTCTGAATGGTTTTGGTTTTACGAGTAATAATTTGATTCATGATTTGGCTTCGGCTTCTGTCAAAACTATTGACTTGAGTGATGAAACGGTGTATAAATATCAAGCTTTTTTTGCCCGAATCAATTATTCTTGGGATACCCGTTATATTCTTAATATTACGGGTCGACGCGATGGTTCGAGCCGCTTTGGACCCGGAAAACAATTTGCCACTTTTGGAGCTGTAGGCGCTGCATGGTTGTTTTCTAACGAAGCACTTTTAAAAGATAACACGATTCTTAGTTTTGGAAAGCTGCGAACCAGTTATGGTACTACCGGAAATGATCAAATAGGTGATTACCAATTTTTGGATACTTATTCTTCCTCGGGTATCGCTTATCAGGGTACTATAGGTTTACAGCCTGTTCGCTTATTTAATCCAGAATTTGGATGGGAAACCAATAGAAAGTTTGAAGTTGCCTTGGAAACCGGTTTTTTGAAAGACCGATTGTTTTTGTCTGCGGCGTATTACCTTAATCGGTCATCAAATCAATTGGTAGGTGTTCCGTTGCCGGGCATAACCGGATTTAGCGCCTTGAATGCTAATCTTGACGCAACAGTACAAAATAGCGGATTGGAATTTACGTTGCGAACGGTTAATTTTCAGCGTAAGCATTTTGAGTGGACTACCAACTTTAATATTTCCGCCAGTCGCAATAAACTGGTTTCCTATCCGGGGCTTGAAAGTTCTTCTTATGCTACTACTTATGTTGTGGGCGAACCTACAACGATCATCAAATTGTACCGCTATATTGGTATGAATCCCACAACCGGTGTTTATCAGTTTGAAGATGCAAATGGTGATGGCGTGCTTACTTCTATTGGAGACCGAAAAACCATAGCTGATTTGAGTCCGCGATTTTTTGGTGGATTGCAAAACCAATTTAAGTTGGATCGATTGCAACTGGATTTTCTATTTCAGTTTGTGAAACAAGATGCGTTTACCGCTATGCCCGGTGTTCCCGGTATGGCAGTTAATCAATTGACAAGTGTTAGCGATAGTTCCAATCAACAACCCTATACGGCTGGAGCCAATGGAGCTGTTATTAGTGCCTATTATCGATATGTTTTGAGTGATGGAGCTGTGCAAGATGCTTCGTATGTGCGCTTGAAAAACGTGTCGTTAACCTATGATTTACCTGTAAAAATCACTACTGATTTTCGATGTCAATTGTATGTACAAGGACAAAATGTATTGACGTTTACCAAGTTTGCTAACGGAGATCCCGAGTTTAAATTTAGCGGTTACTTGCCTCCGTTAAAAGTATATGCTGCCGGAGTGAAACTGACTTTTTAATTTTAAACTTATATATTATGAACTATTTTAAAATAAGAATATTATTGCTTTTGTTTTTTTGTGGACTTGCAGGATGTGACCACTTTGTTGATGTAGAGGTTCCAACTTCGCAACTAACGGGGCGTGTCGTTTTTGAAGACAGAAGTACCGCCAATGCTGCAATGGTTGCTGTTTATTCAAAACTACGTGACAGCGGATTGCTGACAGGAACCGGTATTGGTTCTGGAGTATGTTTGGGATTGTATGCCGATGAATTGATTTATTATGGCACTAATGATGATAATGTATCTTTTTTGTTCGGGAACACTTTACTGTCAACTACCTCGATTGTATCTCAAAAATGGAATGAAAGTTATCATCAGATTTATTGCGCTAATGCCGTTATTGAAGGTTGTCAAAATTCGACATTACTATCAATTAATGATAAGAATCAGTTTATTGGAGAAGCTACATTTGTTAGAGCTTTAGTACATTTTTATTTGATGAACTTGTATGGCGATTTACCTTATATCACCACTACAAATTATGAGGTAAACAGAGTTGCGCCCAGAATGGCTACTGCTCAAGTGTACGATTTAATTATTGCAGATTTGGAGCAAGCAATTGCTTTACTACCCGAAGCGTATATTACTGCCGACCGCGTTCGACCAAACCGCTCGACTGCCTCCGCTTTGTTATCCAGGGTTTACTTGTATAAAGGGGATTGGGCGGCAGCTTCGAATGCCGCTTCGGCTGTATTGAACAATACTGATTATGTGTGGGAAAATGATATTGATAAAATATTTTTAAAGGAAAGTTCCGCTACGATATGGCAGTTTTCTCCAATGTCAGAAGGTACTAATGCAGATGAAGGTGCCAGCTTTATTTTTCAGAGCGGACCTCCACCGAATGTTGGGCTTAGACCTGAATTAGTTCATTTATTTGACTCTAATGACCTTAGGAAAACACATTGGATCGCTACCATAACTGACGGAATAAATACGTGGTACCATGCTAATAAATTTAAACAAAATTCTAGTACCGGAAGTTCAGTGGAGTATTCCGTTGTCTTTCGATTAGCCGAGCAATATCTTATTCGTGCTGAAGCACGAGCTCGACAAGGAGAGCTAACAGGAGCAAAAGAAGACCTAAACAAAGTGAGAAATACAGCAGGACTGTCAGACACTCCAGCGACTACTGCGGATGAAATAATTGCTGCCGTACTTCAAGAGCGACGATTTGAGTTGTTTACCGAATATGGGCATCGTTTTTTTGATTTGAAAAGAAGCGGTGCTTTAGATACCTTTTTGCCATTAGTAAAATCCGGATGGAATAGTACGGACCAACTGTGGGCTATACCAGAAATAGAACTTTTGTCTAATCCGAATTTCACTCAAAACCCTGGCTACTAATGAAAACATCTTTTTTACCGGTTATTTATGGTGTACTTACCATAATCCTAATTGGGTTAGTTCCCTGTTCCGTAAAGGGACAAGTACTAACTAAGCGGCAACTTACCGAAACAGATTATCCGCTTTGGAGTACGATGGGTTTAGAGCGATTATCCGAGAAAGGAAATTGGGTTAGTTATAAAATGTCATATGAAAATAATGTTGACACTATGTTTGTTTTACATACAAAAACACTAAAAAAGTTTGTTTTTCCCACTGTAAGAGTTGGACAATTTCTGGGAGAAGACGCCTTTGTCTTCCAAAGAAAAGAGGCATTAGTATTGTTTAGTTTGAGTAAATCTATTGAGCAAATTATTCCTAATGTAGAACGTTATAATTTTGCGGCGGATGGTCGTTTCCTTGTTACCTTGGAAAAAGGGACTACTCTTGTAATCAGGAAAAATGGGCAAGTGCTTGACAGCATTGAACATGTAAATGAGTATCAATGGAATACTGAAAGTACCAAGGTGGTTTATGCGACTTCAGAAAACGGAACGGGAGCGGTTGGGTACATAAGCTTAATGGGAAATTTTGCCAAACACACTATCATGAGACCTGCAGTACAAACTTTTAAGGTGTTGAAATGGCAAGATAGAGGGAAATCAATAGCTTTTTATGGAATTGACAACGGGAATGAGGAACTTTATTATTATGATTTGGTTGCGGATCATTTAAAGATTCTAAAATCTTCTGATAAAAATTTCCCTACAGGTATGAAGATAACTCCCGATCAAAATGTAGCATTGAATGTTTCGCGTGATGGAAAGAAAGTCTTTTTCGGGATTGCGAATAGTATTGCTAAAGACACTACCATTTTATCTGGAGGTGTTGCCATTTGGAATGCTAAAGACAAAATGATTTATCCAAACAGGAAGCTGCTGGCAACAGTGAGTTATCCGCAGTATTTGGCTGCATGGAATCTTGAAAGTAATGTTGTGCAACAACTGAGTACAGAACAGCAGCCTTGGGCTATGTTAACAGGAAAGCAAGATTATGCTCTTGTTGCTGACTCGTATCAGTATGAACCACAATACAAATGGATTGCTGATATGGATTATTATCTGCTGAATATTGAAACCGGAACCCAGGAATTATTTTTAAATACGCAGTCGGGATATATGGATCAAATGGGTATTTCTCCTGACGATCTTTACATTACTTATTACCGTGAAGGTGATTGGTGGGTTTACAACGTAAAGACTAAAGAACATACCAATGCTACTAAAGGTTTAAACATCAGTTGGGATAATAGAACGAATGACCCTGGAACTGAATTAAGAGCATGGGGACAACCGGGTTGGACAACAGACTGTAAGTCTATTTTATATTATGACTACTACGATATTTGGGCTATTTCTCCTGATGGAACGCAACGGAAACGACTCACACAAGGCAGAGAAAAGCAGTTACGCTTTCGATTTGACACTTCTGCAATATCTGATCGGCAAGAATTTAATTATTCGGCTGTTGCATTTTATAGTTATGACCTTTCTAAGAACGTATTACTTACTGCACTGGATATGTATAGCGGCGCTAATGGTTACTATATGTTACAGCCCAACAAAGGAATTACCCCTTTTGTTATGGGGAATAATTCCACCAGTAAACTTCAAAAAGCAAAAAATAGTGATGCCTATATTTATGTTTCACAGCAATTTGATAATCCGCCAAGTCTGCTATTTAAAAAAGGTGCTGATTCAACTGTTTTGTTACAAAGCAATGTGCATCATAAAAACTACCAATGGGGTAACTCGAAAATGATTCACTATCGCGACAGTAAAGGCAATCTTTTGAATGGTGCTTTATTTTACCCTGCTAATTATGATGTTACAAAGCAGTATCCACTGATTGTTTATATTTATGAAATAGTCTCTCGTGATGTTAACCAATATGTCAATCCGACAATTCACAATACATTAGGTTTCAATATAACAAATCTGACAACCAATGGTTATGCTGTTTTGTTAGCGGATATTGCTTTTGAAAAAGGAAATCCTGGATATTCTGCCGTAGATTGTGTTACCGCTGCCACTAATGAAGTTATAGAAATGGGAGTTGCTGATTCTGGAAGAATTGGGTTAATGGGGCATTCGTTTGGTGCGTATGAAACTAATTTTATCATCACGCAAACCAATATGTTTGCTGCTGCTTTAAGTGGTTCAGGAGTTTCTGATACTATGGGGCATTATTTTACTATTAATACTGACGATAATTTAATTGATTGTTGGAGACATGAAAACCAACAATATAGGATGGGTAGTTCCTTTTTTGAGAATCAGGAAGGGTATTATCGAAATTCTCCATTGCTTAATGCCAGTACTATAACCACTCCCTTATTGACATGGGCAGGCAAGTTAGATGAAAATGTACAACCCAGACAATCGGAGACCTTTTATGCTGCTTTGAGACGGTTGAAAAAAGAACATGTTATGTTGGTGTATCCTAATGATGGTCATATTTTCTATAACTCTAAAAATCAAGAAGATTTGACTCAAAAAGTCACTAATTGGTTTGGTTGTTATTTGAAAGGTGAACCAAAGTCAAAGTGGATGAAAAGCGATGTTGATCAATAGTAAAAAGAATATGCAGTTTCTTTTGAAAGGAAACTGCATATTACAATTTTAGAGCTTAGTGAAGAACCTTGTACAGGTTCACACTACAAGCATTTGAAGCGTTTTTTTTCCAAACTTGTCTAGGAATTGCTTCACTTGACATACAGGTTTGACCTGTGTTTAAAGGAGTACAATCTACCGTCGCTTCAAGACAGTTTGCAGGTGATGGGTTTTGGATAAAACCAGTAATTGCAACTGATTTCTTTGCTTCCTTAACTTTTGCCTCGTTAGTGCTAACCGCAGCAGCACTCGCTAATGTGAATGCCAATACAGGCAAGATCACTTTTACAATTGTTTTCATAATATTACAATTTAAATTACATTTTTGATCTACTCTTTTTTACAGGTTTTCGATCTCAATCCTGCTACCGGCCAGGTAATTTTTTTTATTGTTTTGTTTTTTCTTGGATGGAATTTGATGTAGTAACTAAATGTTTGCTTAATCGGTATTTGTGTAAGTGATGGCCTATAATTGCATATAAATTATTTCCTGAAACCAGCATGGCTTTTACCTTTGATTTGTTGACATCATATATGTAAATACTTGATAAATAAGTGTTTTTTCCTATATGATAAACATCAACAATTGAAGCTTCTTTCCACATTTCTTTTGGTTCATAGCGTCCGATTAGCTTAGAATTTACAAAAAGTAAATTGTTAGAAAAAGCAGTAACCTGATTTATCGTGGATGGAAGTGAAGCTATTTTTCTTTGCCCAGTTTCTTTTATGAATACCACTTTGAGTTTTGCTTTAGTAGTAGTGTCAATTGTATTACCTCGATAATTCAAGTTACCGTTTTTGTCGGCGACTATAAATTGGTTGCGGTAGTAATAGATATACACCAATTTTTGAAGTTGCGAATCATAGTGCATTATGCCGTCCGTATCAAAGAAACCATCAATTTGTTTCTGTAGCAGGGTGGGAGCATAGTGTACATTCAAGCTATCGGTGAAGGTGAAGGTTCCCAATATGTTGTTTAATGATTTTACCTCCTGTGCCCGGAATACGATTTTGTCTGGTGCGATAATTTCGGCTTTGGAAAAATAATAATTGTTGTCATACATGATTAATTTAGCTTTCCAGTGGGCTATATTTCCTCTGTAAATCACCGGAACTGTTCCATCCATTAGGTAAAAGTATGGGGGTATAACACGAACTTGAACCGCGCTGAATGGGAAATCTTCTCTTTCCAGTTGGATTTTATACTGGTGTTTGAGTTTCAAAACGGTATCAAAAGTGGTGATGTGGAGTGGGGCTTTACTATTGCCAAAGTAAATTGTGCTTCCGTTGACACCTGCAAAATATTGCGAATTACTCTTTAGATCGGTCTCCGCAATTTTTGTTGCTGAACCTTGTATAAAGCGTCGGATAAATGGATTTTCGCTATGCATGGTGTTTTCTGAATTAATGTATAATACCACTATTATAGATGAACCTACAATTATGATAATTATTAATTCTAAGAGCATCTTCAATTTATTTGTTGTAACAATCAAGCAGGCTTTTGCTGCCAGTATTGTAAATAGAATGTTAAAAACTAAGTGCTCTTTCCATCCTAATTTTTCCAATATCCCACCGCATGAACATGGAACAAAAGACGAATAATTGAGAATGACAATTATGTAAGCGGTAAACATCAGCATTAAAACAAAAGAGGATAAAAGCCCAATAAAACGAGTTTTAGGAAAAGCAAGAACTAAGGCAATTATGAATTCCACTATTAAAACAGCATAGGAAATAAACCCAGTATACGCACTTAATAAAGGGGACTGTCCCAACTGTGCCTGAAAGTTTTGGAATTCGAGTAGTTTACTCAATGCACTGTACACGAATAATAGAATTAATAAGACACTTATTATTTCGACAACTATTTCTTTACTCTTGGAACTATAACTTTTCATAACTCTACAGGATTAATACTGTAAAATTCTACTATTTAAATTTGTAATGTTATGCAAATCAGAACTTTCGTTATCCAAAATAGATGTGAAGATGTTCCGTAATTAATCAGTATCATTCGGGCCACGAACCACTTCACTCGGTGCATATTTAAATCTTTTTTTAAACGCTTTATAAAAGTTGAGGTAGGTGTTAAAACCATTCATTATGGCAATTTCTTTGAGTGGAATTTTTGTTTGCTCGATCATCAGATGTGCTCTTTTTAATCTTTCTTCATGATAAAAATTATAAATACTTGTTTTGAAAAATTCGCGAAAGCCAAGTTTCAATTTGTATTCATTACTATCAAACAGTACAGCTAATTCTTTAAGGGTTGGGAGTGGTTGTTCTAAGTGATTTAAGATGTAATCATAAAGATTTTGCATAATCATTGCTTCGGATTGTTTTTCTGGATTTATTTTTATGACGTACTTCGCGTCTGACAGCAATTCTTGCAAGATTGTAGTAATTGAGTTTACGATTATTTTGTCACTATAGCGCAGTCGTGAAATGGTGCAAAAAGTGGGAAGTAATTTATTATTTCCCGTTATTAAAATAAGCTGAACGGTGCTATGGTAATTGTCATCTAGTGAGGCTTCCATTTTTTTTTGATTCCAAATACCGAAGGACTGTGGCGCAATAAATTTTCCAAAGTCTACCTGAAATAATTCTTCAGATTCATAGTTCAGTGCTTCGGGAACGTGAGCATTAAAATTGCTGATTATAAAGTTATCTTCTAAGATAAATGATGTTTGCACCAAGTTTTGATAACTGTAATGCGGGTTAACGTAACCTGATTGGAGTATAATATCATGCATTTTTCCTGCAAGATTATTAAGCATTTCAGACAGTTTACCGACTTCGTCGTTTTGATCTGTTTTGATAATTCTAAAAGAGAGGTTGCCGGTTGCCATTTCAAAAAGCATTTGGTAAATCGCCTTAATCCGTTGTTGGTTTTGTTGCATATCCATAATGTAGTATTAGTGAAGATTTGTCGGAATGTAGTGGGGAAGTGGTGACAAAATTATATAATACAATTCTCTGAATCAAGAAGTATAGTGTGCAATTCGGGAATTACACACCTCATTTGGACCAGTATTTCAATAAAAAAGCATTACAATTTACTTGCAATGCTATTTAAGTTTTGGGTGTTATATTAAGTAATAACACAACGGAATTTACTTTTAAGACAGCAGAAAATCCTGCACCAAATAAAAAGTCCGTTTGATGATTTTGTAATCTTTTTTTGGTTATTTTTGAAAATGTATAAAAATAAATAAACCTTCGTCAATCTATATGAGAATGAATGTATATGGGACGGTTTGTTTAATACCTATACGTGTTGACTACAATTATAAAAATCGAACTATGAAAAGAATTTTATTACTTTTAATTTGTTTTACCGCTTTATCTTTTTCCCATAAAAATATTGAGGAATATAATTTCATTGGAAAATGGGAAGGTATCGACAAAGGTAATACCGGATGTATTGTTTTTGAAAAAGATGGAACTGCATCGATAAAAATTGGTGATAACATTTTAGGCGGTAAAGATTATTATATAAACGGAAAAAAAGCAACTATTACATATATTATCGATACTTCAACAAAACCGATCAATATTGATTTTATCATGCATTCAGAAGGTTATGAAGTACCTGGAAAATTATCATTTATTGCAGAAATAATTGATGATAATTCTTTTAAGATCGTGAGTGTTAAAGGAATTAATTCAATGCTATTAACAAGGATTCAAGAATAACTGCACACAACAGCTATGGGCGCACCACTAACAATGTAAGCTGTGTTGAACGGAACTAGAGGCAGTTTTAAAAAGCACTGTAGTTTAAATCATATATTACTTTCTAATTATCAAAATTGAGTTCGTTTGAAGGTTTTTATCCCAACGCTTCGGGAGAAATGACGTTAGCATCTATAACAAACCATAAAAAATTTATGAGAAACATTCTTTACATTCTTCTTTTTCTTCCTGTAATTAGTTTCGGACAGACTTCTATCCAAAACGATAACAAAATCTCTATCGGAACAATAGAGACCATTCAATCTAACATATTAAATGAAAAAAGAGAAATATTGGTTTATGTCCCTACTTCAGGAGGTGTTGATACTAAAACCCGCTACCCAGTTCTTTACATTTTAGATGGAGCTTCTTTTTTTCATTCTGTAACAGGAATGGTACACTATTTAAGTGCCATTGGTAAGATGCCGGAAATGATAGTTGTAGCGATAGTTAATACCGATCGAGTTAGGGACTTAACACCCACCCATAGCACGTCATGGTCGAATGGAGAACAAGATGCAACTCATTTTAAAAATTCAGGAGGTGGTGAAAAATTCATCTCATTTATCGAAAGAGAATTAATCCCTTATATTGATTCTCACTATAAAACTGAACCCTACCGCATGTTTGTTGGTCATTCTTTAGGAGGATTAATGGTGATGAATACCCTTATTAATAATCCTAAATTATTCAATTCATATGTAGCAATTGACCCGAGTATCTGGTGGGATAATAAAACTATCATGAAACAAGCTGCGATTGTTTTGAAACAAAAAGATTATACAGGGAAGAAACTATTCTTTGCTTCAGCAAATACTATGAATAAGGGAATGGATACGATCAGAGTGCTAAAGGATACGGCAAACGGCAATTTACATGTGAGGGATAATCTTCAATTCCGAGAAATACTCAAAAATAATAAAAATAATAAGCTGGACTGGAAGTGGAAGTATTATAACGATGATAATCATCCCTCAGTACTTCTTATTGCTGAATATGATGCTTTGCGTTCCTTCTTTAAAACTTATGAATTACCCAAGGATCTGGACGATCGCTCAATAAATGCGGAGTATATTATAAATCATTATCGTACTATTTCTACAATGTTAGGTTATTCACTGCTACCACCGCAAAGCATTATCAATTTTTTAGGATATAATAATCTGTCAAGCAAACTTTATGACAAAGCATACAGTTTTTTTAAAATGAATATTGATAATTATCCCGCAAGTGCAAATGCCTTTGATTCTATGGGAGACTTTTATGTTGAAAAGAACGATACCATAAATGCAATAGAATCATTTGAAAAGGCATTGTCCTTCAAAGAAGTGTCCGAAACTAGAAAGAAACTAGAGAAGCTACAAGCGAGGAAATAAAACAGCTGCTAACAGCTAGAGTTTAGTTGTGTGCGTAGCGCGAACAATGAAACTTGAGTCTAACGGAATCCGACGTAATATTAGAGACGAAGCTTCTATCGAACAATTGGTGGTTCTGGTTCTGTCTAATTTAGAAAGCATCATTGTAATGCTAATTCAACAAGGGATTAGCCAACCTCAAAGATTACAAAAATTAAATGCCCTTGCTATTAACCAAATGAAATCATTATTCAGTAGCAATTCTTTAAACAAACTCAAGTAAATGGAAACCATCAGTGACTACATGCCATCGGAGGTCAGTTTTAGGGTGTTTCCGTCACGAATGCCTGCCAAAAGATGAATAATTGTTATTTGATCACCTATATTTACTTTATAATTAACAAAATAAAGTTTGTTTAGAGGTTTTTGTCCCGATGCTTCGGGAGAACTGACATTAGTAGCAAACTGTTCTCGAAACTTAAAAAAGCATAATGGAAAAATACTTACGACAATTAATAACAATAGAATTTGATGACAAAAAAGAAATCTTTAGTGGTTTTCTCATTGATTGGACAGAAGATTGGATTTTACTGAAAAATAACCCTTTTGATTTTATAATTGATGGCTATACGATATTAAAAAATGAAAATGTAAAGTCAATTATTCAAGACAAGGATCATGAATTCACAGAAAGGGTAATTAAACTAAAAGGTTTAAAAACAAGTGCAGCCGAAATAATTCCGCTTAAAGATTTGTCTTCAATTACAAATTTTCTGGCTAATAAATATGAGATTTTTCAGATTGCAAAAAAGTCAGACAAAACTGTTTATCTAGGTAAACTTATAGAACTAAATGAGGAAGAACTAGTAATAGATTTTTTGGGAACCGAAGGAAAATTTGAGGGTGAAATGACTTTTAAGCAAAACAAAATAAGAGTTATAGAATTTGATACTGATTATATCAATTCTTTGAAACTAATTGTTGACGAAGAAAAGAAAAAGTAAGTGGCTAATTTAATGCCAGCTTTTTGGATTTGTGATTGAATTGTTATGGCCATAGGATTATATAGGAAAAGATGCTGTGAGGTGTCTTTTTTGTTTTTATGGAGAAAAGGAATACTTATCAATTCGGGATTAAAGCTTATCAAAAACAGATTTTCTGATTTCATGCTAAAAAAGGAAATTTTATATCTTCTGTATTTGAGGTATGGAATGGTATGAAAAAATAGGATTTATTTTTTTTTGGTTTTTAGGTCTTTACCTGAGGGGAAGATTTATGAGCTTAGGAGGGATTATTTTTGTAATGATAGTTGGAAGAGTAATTGGAAGATATAGAAGATGCTGAGAGGTGTCTTTTTGTTATGATTAGAAATCCTTTGTAATTTACAACTTAATCCTTCATATATGTATTACAGTCAATTTACCGACAAAACAAAATTATTGTTTGTACATTTGCGACGATGAAAGGATACATTAAAATAGTACTTCTAATTCTAATATCGTGTTGCTATGTCAACACCGTATTTGAATTTTCGGAGACCGAGGAGAAGGCTAATTTTAAAAATGAAAGTCATACCTATATTCAACAATTTTGTAGTCAAATCTTTGCAAAGAGCATAACACAAAGTATTCCGCATTGCGACATTAATTGTAACACGCCAATTCAATTTCATTTAAATGGAATTCTACCTGCATCTAAATGCATTTCATTATACAAAAGCTCTTTCTTTCCAAAACGGGATAAGCTTTTTATCCTATATTCTTCTTTCTTGATTTGATGATTTTCTGATTTGTCTTTTTCAGGTAATTGCTACGCAGTTTCCATTTTTACTATTTCAGAACAATTTTATTTAAATTTAAAATGAAGAAAATAATATTCATTCTTTTGCTATTTCCATTTTTAGCAACAGCCCAAAACACTTTTAAAGCCATCATCAAAGATGAAAAAACAAAAGAAGCACTTGACAGCGTTTCCGTATTTCTAACCGGAACTCAAAGCGGTTCCACTTCTGAGGAAAAAGGATTTGTAGTAATTGAAAACATTCCCAACGGTAAGCAAACCATTGTTTTCAGTTCTTTTGGTTACCGAAAAACGGAAAGAAACATTTTATTTCCTCAAAATGAAACCATTGTAATATTTCTAGAACCATTATCGGAAGAATTAGAAGAAGTTAAAGTTACTTCAACGAGAAGTAGTCGAACAATAAAAAACACTCCAACTCGAATCGAAGCGATTGCAGCGGGAGAATTAGAAGAAAAATCTTCAATGCAACCAGGGAATATAAAAATGTTGCTTACTGAAAGTACGGGAATTCAAACGCAACAAACTTCCCAAGTTTCAGGAAGTGCGAGTATTCGTATTCAAGGTTTAGACGGAAAATATACGCAACTTTTACAAGACGGATTTCCTTTATATTCAGGTTTTGCAAGTGGTTTGAGTATTTTGCAAATTCCACCATTGAATTTAAAACGTGTAGAAGTTATCAAAGGTTCCACTTCAACACTTTATGGCGGCGGAGCCATTGCGGGATTGATAAACTTGATTACAAAAGAACCAACCGAGACAAGAGAAATTTCGTTTTTAGCGAATATAAATCAAACACAGGCATTGGATTTAAGCGGTTTTTATGCTGAAAGATATAGAAAATCAGGACTTACAATGTATGTTTCAAGTAATTCCCAAAATGCTTATGATGTAAATAATGATGGATTATCGGATATTCCAAAATTTGACAGATATACGATAAACCCAAAATTCTTCTATTATCCAAACGAAAAAACAACAATTAGTTTTGGTGTAAACGCAGGATTTGAAAACCGAATAGGTGGTGATATGCAAGTAATTGACAACAAATCAGATGCTACAAATACGTTTTTTGAACGAAATAACAGTAATCGATATTCGACACAAGCAAAATTTGAAAAAACATTTGACAATAAAAATATATTGACAATTAAAAATAGTGTTGGGTATTTTAACCGAAAAATTGAAAAGCAAGCGTATAATTTCGAGGGACAGCAAATAGCTACTTTTACAGAAGCTAATTATCTAATCCCAAACGAAAAATCAGAATGGAATTTGGGAGCGAATTTAGTTTCGGATAATTTTAAGCAAATTAATTTAGTCGCTGATAAATTAGATTATTACAATGCAACTTTAGGTGTTTTTGCTCAAAACAATCTGAACATAACCGAAAAATTTATTTTGGAAAGCGGTTTACGTTTAGACATTACAAACAGTAGCAATGTTTTTGTTTTGCCTCGTTTATCATTACTGTACAAAATCAACGAAAAATTATCTTCAAGATTTGGCGGTGGTTTAGGCTACAAATCACCTACCATTTTCTCGGAAGAAACCGAAGAAAAAGCGTTTCAAAATATAAATTCACTGGACTTTTCAAAAGTCAATCCTGAAAAATCATATGGATTAAATGCTGATGTCAATTATAAAACTACCATTTTTGACGAAGTAAGTTTTGCCATTAATCAAATGTTTTTTTACACCATTATCAAAAATCCGTTAGTTCTTAATCCAGTTCCGTTTTCTATAAATTATGCCTTTGAAAATGGCACTGGAAATATAGAAACCAAAGGTTTTGAAACAAACGTAAAGCTTCGTTTTGAGGACATTTCCTGTTACATTGGTTACACTTACATTGACGCAAAAAGAAATTTTGATAATAACTCAAGCGTAAATCCATTGACAGCAAAACATAGAATAAACACAAACCTAATGTATGAGTGGGAAGAAAAATTGCGAATTGCTTACGAGGTTTTTTATGTTGGAAACCAGTATTTGACAAACAACGAAAAAGTTAGGGATTATTGGGTTATGGGAGTTTCGGGAGAATACAAGTTTAAATATTTTAGTTTATTCTTGAACCTTGAAAACTTTTTAGACAGCCGACAATCTAAATGGGAGTATATGTATTCGGGAACAATTCAAAACCCACAATTTAGAGAAGTTTACACGCCAACAGATGGATTTATATTGAATGGCGGAGTTAAAATTAGGTTATAATAGTTTAGATATAAGCACTACACAACATTGGCAGCCATTGCCGACTTCTCTAAGAATCTAAATCGACACTAAATAACATAAAAATCGACCTCGCTTAAGTCATTTTAAGCGAGGTTTGTTTTTGGAAACAATGTTTCTTTAGTACTTGATTTCATAACGGATAAACGCTCCTTCCATTAGCTCTTGTTCTGCTCTTGAAATTTATAAGTTAATAGGTGTGTCTCTCCAATTAGAAACAATTACTATCTGTAACCAAAAAAATAAAGTAGCTTTGAATATTATTAGCAGACATCGAAAATTTGTAGTTTCAAATTCGCAACTTTCTCAAAAATAAAGCATTATGATTAAGTTTGTAAAAATTAATTGACATGGATCAAAAAATATTCTTTTCTGTAAAAACCTTAATTATTAAAAACAATACGTTTTTAGCGGTTTATAATCTCAAAGATGGTCGAAAATTATGGGACTTGCCCGGTGGTAGAATGGAGTTTGGTGAAACTGCCGAAGAAACGCTGAAAAGAGAAATATTTGAAGAACTGAAAATTGAAATTAAACCCATTAAAGTGATTGATACTTGGAATTATATGCATAATGATAAATGTCAAATTACAGGTATTATATACTTTAGTGAGATGATGACAGATGCCATTTATTTATCTGATGAACATGAAGGTTATGAATGGATAGGGTTTAAACAAATAGATGAAATTTTCTCGAGGGATTTTCTATTGGAAAAAATGCAACTGTGGGATTGGGATTCTATTATTGATCACAAAGTTAGATTTACTAAATCAGTAATTATAAATAATCCATAACCTATGAGACAAAAAGCACAATCGCCTAATAACGGAAAGCTAAAAAAAAACGGCAATGCAATTAATAGATAAACTAAAGCAACAAGCAAGACAATTAAAATCGGAAGCACAAGTTTTGATTTTAGCCTATTCTGACAAACGGACACCGCTGCCTGCAAAAATTCTCATAGGACTAACAGTTGGCTATTTGTTAAGTCCGATTGACTTGATACCTGACTTTATTCCGGTTATAGGCTATCTTGACGACTTACTTATTGTACCTCTTCTAATTACACTTTCTATCAAACTAATTCCCTCAGTCGTTTTGACAGAAGCTAGACAAAGTATAAAATTTAATCCGAAAAAAATTAAAAAAAAACAATTGGATATTTGCAGCAATTATCATTTCAATTTGGTTGGCACTTTTTTACACGGCTTACAGACATTTTAGTTATTTATGGAAATAAGAAACAAAAGTCTGGACATATTTATTGTATAATAACAAATATCCTTAATCAATGTCTTTAACCGTTTTTTCAACAATTAAAAGAAATTGATTATGATTGGAATTATAATAGGTCATATTGTTTTTGGAATTTAGTTGAGGTGTTTTTAAAGAAGAGCAAAATAATAAATACTTTTGAAAAGTTTCTGTCTTAAAAAGATAGGCTTTTAATATATTAAAATACAAACTCAAGCGTAGTATAAAAAGTTCTAGTATCAGATGGTATTATTCCGGGACCGGGATAACCAGTCGCTCTTCTTGTAAAATAACTATTGTTTGTAAAATTAGTAATCCCAGCTTCCAGTTTCCATTTTTTCCATTTGTAGGAAGTTGAAAAATCAGCTACATAATAGGCAGGAATTTGACCAAAAATACCATACGTATTGTCATTCATATCTGTTTTACTGTTGTTTGCTTCCGTAAATTGAGAAGATACATAGGTAAATTGTACACTCGAAATAAAATTTTTATATCCAATCCCTGTTCCTGTTTTTAAGTTGTAAAGCGGTACGAATTCCACTTTATTTCCTTCAATATTTGGTGCGTCCGATTTTAAATATTCCGAATCTGTAATAGCGATATTGGAGAATACATTCCAAACAAAGTTCTCTTTTTCTTTGAAAAAAGTTTTATTCAAACTCCAATCAAACATCGTTTCGAAACCATAAGTCACGGCTGTTCCTATATTGTCCCGAAACCTTACAATTGCCGCTGAACCATTGGGGTTTCTGGTTTCATATTCGCCTATTTTGTCATCATAATACAATCCGTATATACTGGCATCAAATGTTACTTTATCTCCTAATTGTCCGCGTACTCCGATATCTGATGTATAGCCTTTTTCGTCCGTAATATTTTCATCAATCACTTGACTTGGGCTTACGGTTCGAATATCGTTGAATGTTACCGAACGATAGTTTTGTGAAATATTCCCATAAAACTCTATTCTATTCAATGGTTTATAACTTAATCCTATACCTAATAAAACAAAATTTCTGTCTTTTATATTATTTTCCAACTTGGTTTCATCTAAAATTACATTTCCGGCTAAATCCAGATTTATTTTTCGATAAGAACCTTCTGCTTTTGTTTTTATTTTTTCAAATCTAAAACCAGGTGTTATTGAGAAATTATGTGTTATCTTAAATACATTTTCTCCAAAAACAGATACATTCAAGTTGGGATACGTATAGTTGGATTGATTTTGATAAAAAGGGAATTCAGTATCAGCAACGTTAAAATTGGCATCACTACCCGAACTTCCCGGACCTTGAATTCCTGAATTTTTGGATTGATAATATTTGGCTCCAATTAAAAAAGCACTGGTATTTTCTTTTATTTTGTACCGTTTTAAAAATCGTGCTTCTGCTCCCCAATTGACAAATTTACCTACTATTAAATCTCTTTCCGTACCTACTACATCAGGATTAGAAACCCTATTAGAACGATAACCAACTGCTTTTCGACTAGCATCTAACCCAAATAATTGCAATGAAAAATCGGCATTAGCATTAAATTTATGTTTTAATCGTAATGCATATAAATTCCAATTTACAGCAAACCAATTTCGGGTTCTATTGCTTTGCGTAGGGTTTTCGTTAAACATCACATCAGTTAATCCCCCGGCTTGTTGGGCTAAATAATTAAAATAAGTGTAGTCGAAATGCAATGATGTTTTATCGTTGAGCTGATAATTTAGATTTCCAAAATAGTTTTTGCTTTCAAATTCAGAATTGGGTCTAAAACCATTTCCTTGTTTGTAATTATAAAAGGTGTAGTAACTGAATTTATCTTTTGTACCGCTTAATGAAGTAAAATTGGTGAACAATCCATAAGACCCAATAGTATTTCTTGTTGTAAATTCGAATGGTTTTTTGCTTGGTGTTTTTAATTTAAAATTGACTAATCCTCCAAATTGGGTTCCGTATTGCAATGATGCTGCACCACGAATTACTTGGATTTCTTCTAATGCTTCCGTTGGTGGTGCATAATAACTTTCGGGATAACCCAATACATCCGCACTAATGTCATAACCGTTTTGGCGGGTGTTAAAATTGGATGTTCGGTTTGGATCTAATCCTCGACCACCAATACTTAATTGCAAACCGCCATCGGAACTTTCATTGATTGTTAATCCTACAACTTGAGCAAATATTTGACGTGCATTATTGGTTGCCTTGTTTGCCGTTAGTTTGTTTAAGGAGATTACTTCGGTTTTCTTTCCGGCATAAATGGCCGTTTCATCAATATCTTTTAATTTATTGAGTGCAAATATTTTTTCCTTTTGTGTATTGATAACCACTTCCGAAAGGTTTGTGACTTTATCCAAAACAATAACAATGCTTCCATCAGATGTTGAAACTATTTTTTCTAAAACAGCATAGTTTTCTTTGTGAAAAACAAGTTCATAATCACCCGATTTTTCTAATTCGATTGAAAACTCTCCTTTAGAATTAGATAAATATTTAGTTCCGGAAGTTTTATTATATACTTCAACGAAAGATAGTATTCTACCATTGTCAGCTTTAGTTATTCCTGAAATTTTATATTGGGAAAAACTATTTATGGTAAATAATAAAAGTAGAATGCAACTAAAATCCTTTAATTTCATCGTTAAAAGGTAATATCCAAGTTTTGTGTTTGAAAGTTTCATTTTCTTTGGCTAAATTTATTGTTGGATTGATATATTTTTGACTTAATCTTCCATTGAGAGCGACATAGCTTTCTACTCTAACTTCGGGGTCGTGAATGCCTTGTTTTTGATAATAATCGTGTAAAAAATGTGCATATTCTAAAATAAAATCTGGTTGAAACGACATTTGTTTTTCCTGAAAAGTGGTTAAAAAATGTCGGTTGTTTATCATTATAGTTTCTTTAGTTTTTGTATTGGTAACAATAAATTGGGTGTAACCAGCTTTTTCCATAAGCATCACGCGCCAAGAAAACCGAAAACCTTCTTCTGTCCAAAATAATTCGTCCGGATACAATAAATATCGGAAAGGAATCAGTAACTGAAAAGCTAAAAAACAGGTTAAAAAGGCTATTTTAGTATTATAAATCCCATTGAAATTCTGAATTTTTTCTTTTCCGTTCTCAAAAACAATTATACTGAAATTGAATAATTTTGAAATAAATTGTAAACACTTTTTATGAAAATCCGCATCAAAAAAGAGTAATGAACTTACAATCATTATATACGGAAAAACACCAATGGGGAAAAGAATTTTAGTCAGAATGTGAAAGACTACCACTAAAACAAAAGCAAATAATCGGGTTCTCTTATACAGTAATAAAAAAGGAATACTTAAATCGTAAATCATCCCCGTCCAGCTAAATACATAGTGCACCCAATTCTCATTTAATAAAGAACCAATTAGGGGTAAATTTGAATTATTGGGCAACCAGATTTTGAGCGGCATCGCTTCAAAAAGCCAGTCGGAATTGAGTTTTGCCAAACCTGCATAAAAATATACAATACCTAACAACAATTTTAAAATATCAATAGTCCAACTCGGGATTTTCTGATGGGCAATTTTAGGGTTCCTAGAGGCATCAATTGAAAAATAGGCATTTGCCGGTAAAAATATCAGTATAAAACTCACAACCGTAATAAAATAATAATGGTTCAGGTACGTGGTTTTATCCATAAATTCAATGTAGGTAAAGCTCAGGAAAAAGGTAATGATCGATAATTTATATTTGTATCCAATGGCGACAAATAAAGCAGCTAATCCTGAAATAAAAAATAATAAATAGGTATAATTCCCTAGCGGTTTAACCCACTCAAAGCCATAATACGTAAAGTGAAATTGGGGTTGGATATAAAATTTATCAATCCAACCATAACTTACAAATCGTATTAGACTTAAAACCATCATAAAGCCAAACGCTAGCCTAAAAAAAGCTAGCGTTGATGCCTCTGAATATTTATTTAGATATTTTGTTATACTAAAACCCATAATTAATCTCCATCGCCATCTACATAATCAATAGTGATGTTTAATGCTTGCATCATATCTAGTTTTGTGTAGATTACATTTTGCTGTAAAGCATCATAAGCGGCAATCATTTTTGAATTGTCAGTATTTACTTGTTGTGAAAAACTGTTGTTCAAGTTAGCATTTACATTATAAATAGTTGCAAATTGATTGTTTATAATATCACTCAATTTTTGACCATTTCTGATGGCATTTAAAAAATCCAAATAACTTTTTAGACCTTCACCTGTAGCTGTACTATTGAAATGTTTTCCATTAAAAAAATATTGTTGCGCTTTTAGGGAAACATTTAACAACTCTTTAGAAATATCATTTTTATAGTAACCTTCTACTTTTTCTGGATATTTAACGCCACTTGAAAAAACACCTGCCGGAATTCCTATTTTACCTGTACGAATATCTTTTTCAAGATTTTTTACAAATAGATTTGTTGTTTTGTTTACTGAACTGCTTACCGAAGTCCCGTTGTTCGCTACGTAACTATTTCTGAAACTTGAATTCCAATCGGTTACAACTGCATCAACATTAATTTTTAGTTTGCTTACAACAGCTGTTAAATACTTCTTGTAATTTGCAGCATTTGCATTTGTAGCATAAAAACCAACAATTGAAGCATCATTTGCACCCAATCCATTTAACAAATAATCCAATGCTGGAAAACCTTGTTTATCAAATTGAGACAACAATGCCAGATTGTAAGTTCCGGATGAAATATTTGATTCAATACCAATTGCGTTAGTTGGATAGGTATTGGAAGCCATATTAAGATTAATTTCTTCTGCTTTACCCAAATTATACATCGATATATATTGATATGCTTTGTAAGCTTCCAGCCAAGAAGTTCTAACAGTTTGGAGATTTGCTTCAGTTGAATTATCAACAAAAGTATTTACGTTAGTTACCAATATTTGTACTTTCGCTTGATAATTTACATAACTTGGAACAATGATATTATCAGCCCAGTTGCTTAAAAGTGCGGTTCTATTGTAATTATTCCCGTCAGTATTGTTTTCTCCTTCATTTGAAGAGCAGGCTACAACTAAAGTAATGAGACTTAAAATTAATAGGATCTTTTTCATTTATTAAAAAATTTTGACAAAAATACAAAAAGCAAGAGAAGATAAATTCTCTTGCATTGTTTTTTATTGAATTAATTTACCGTTGCAGCTTGAGTTACCGTAAAACCAAATTTCGTTGCAATTTGTGCAGATATAGTATCTAATTTTGCTCCCAAAGTATCTATAGCCCACAAACCATTTGTTCCGCTTACCATAGAAGCCAACATAGCATCTACTTCTACTTTTGTAAAGTAAGGACTGTTTGCTCCCGGTTTATTTGTGTAACGTAGAGACATGATAAATCCATAAGCTTCTGATAAAGCGTGGAAAGCTTTTGCTCCTCCATCGCCTTGAGCTAATTTTGCTTTTCCTTCTTGAAGATAAAAAACACTTCTAACTGCAGGAACCATTGCTAATTTTGCTTTGATAATATCGATTTGAGCGTCACGAACTTTATAATCATTAGCTACGATTGCTGCTCTACCTTTACGGAAAGCCAACTCAATATCTGCTTTAAGGGTATTAAAATCGGTATCGGCATTAACTTGATTGATGTAACTACTCCAGAATTTGAAAACATTTGGTGTAACACTTAAATTATCTGCACCATAAATATAGCCATAAGCTTCATCCCAATTATGCTCCATTTCAGTATAACTCTTTCCAGTTAATAATACTTTGTTCGTGTTGTCAACTTTATTAGTACCGCCATCAAGCTTGTTTAGACTTAAATAATTATTAGCTATTTGATCCATAAAGCAAGCCCCCATCATTCCTTTTAATAATACTTGTTGTGGCTCTAATCCGTTTGCCGCAAGTAATCGTTTGCTTGTTCCATCTAAATAAACACCTGCAACACCCGCAGAAGCAGTTGCTCCTTGACTAGCGGCATCACCATTGTCGAATTGGGTTTCAAATAAATCACGAACACTTACTTGTTCAGCTATTGAACCACCACCAAGATATAATGAAAAATAATCTTTTGAAGCAGCCGTTTTATCTTTTAATTGTTTCCCTGAAGCGTTTAAACCTGTTCCAGTAAAACGGTTATTGACATTAGCATACATATCAGATAGTACTGCATCATCAGCTACAGTTCCGTTTGTTGCGGCTGTACTAAAATATTTCCCCATTTCATCGAGCATTAATAAACGACTTGATTGCCCTGAATAATCTACAGAAGTTACGGCGTTTCTTTCGAATGTGTAAGTTGCCGGAACAGTATAATTATAAGTTTCTTCAACTGGTCCATTATCATCATTTGAACAAGAAGCAAGTGCTAATAGCAAAATTGGTAATGCGGAAAGAGATAATTTTTTAAAGTCCATTTTAGTTAATTTAGATTGAATTAAAATAATTTTATGCAAATATAAAACCTAAACGATAACAAACAAATTTTTATTTAAATTTATTCTAAATAAAATTAATGCTTTAACAAGCAACAGGTATCGCAGATTACTGATGCATATACGCACCTGATAACTAAACTAGGTATTTATATCTCTTGTTCAATGATTTGTGATATTTGTAAAATTTACGAAAATGCGGCTGAAGAATTAGAAACATTACTACAATATCTTAAAAACTACATAATAGGAATTTATCATACAATAAAGGAAATATGAAACCTCCCGCTGAGGGTGACTGTTGTGCCATTCATTTCAAAGTATATCTACTATTTCTTTTGCATACGTTCAATTTCTGCGTGCTGCTGTTTCATTTTTTCATTATATGGTTTTTGTCTTTTTTCGAAAGTGACTTGTTGCTGATTGAGTTCTTTGTTATTTGAACAAGTTTTTTTTCTAAGCCAGAGTTTTATTGTGATTATAAGTCAAGAGAGCCAATAATGATGTAATACTTAAAAAATAAAAACGATATTCCAATATTACATATTTTAGTGTTGAAATTGTTTTTGATAACATATAGTAAGAGTTTAAAATGTTGTTGTTTGAAAATTGTGAGACTAAGATAAATGTACTTAAAATCGCAAAAGAAAGGCTGTTTTCTTGCAACGTATATTTATATCTGAGCTATTTATGATGTTTACCTTTCTCAGATAGTAATTTTAAAAATATTTGTCAATTGCCTAAATTGAACTATATTTTCTATACATATTATGCGATATATTAGACTATCAAAAATTCTAATTAGTGTTATTGATAATTTTATCATTGTTGTAGATTGCCATTTTGTTTCTTAAAACCATCATGTCTTCACTTACTTTTTTGTCCAACACCTTCGCATAGTGTTGAGTGGTCCTTATATTTTTATGACCAAGCATTTTACTCACACTTTCAATTGGAACTCCATTTGTAAGCGTTACAGTCGTCGCGAAAGTGTGTCTGGCAATATGAAAGGTGAGTTCTTTATCAATCTCACAAATACTAGCTATTTCCTTTAAATAGGCATTCATTTTTTGATTGCTCAAAATTGGAAGCAGTTTGTTCTGATTATTGCATTCCGGATGTTCCTCATATTTGTCAATAATCAGCTGTGTTACGGGAAGGATAGGAATTTTCGAAGCGGTTTCTGTTTTCTGTCTGTGGGTGAAAATCCATTTTCCTCCATCAATACCAATGCTTACATGGGATTTCGTCAGGTTTTTGACATCTATGTATGCTAATCCCGTAAAACAGCTAAAAAGGAAGATATCGCGAACCAGAGACAATCGTTCCGTTTTGAAATCTTTGTTGATGATTGCTTGGATTTCTTCTTCTGATAAATAGACCCTTTCCACTTCTTTGACTTTGGCTTTGTAGTTACTAAGGGGGTTTCTGTCTATCCAATGATTGGCCAAACAGATCTTGATTATTTTGCTGAAGTTCTTGATGTATTTTACGGCAGTATTGTTGGCACAATTGCGGACGCTTCGCAAGAAGAATTCGTACTCCATTATAAAGGCGTGATCGATGCTTTTGATGTCAATATCTGATACTTTGTATTTCCATTCCAGAAACTCCACTGTATGCTTTAAGGAGGTCGTGTAACGTTCTAATGTTCCCGGGGCATATTCCTTGCCCACTAATTCTTTTATTTTGTTGTTGTGGTCCTGAAAAATGGGAATCAGCATTCGTTTGTTTAGCTCAATGCCGAATATTTTGTTTTTTAATGAATCTATGGTAATGGGTAGATTTTTATGGAGCAACTCCATTTGTGCATCTATGATTTTAATTTTAAGCAAATCGAGATGTCTGTTTATTGAACGGGCCTCCTCTGAATTGCCTTTCATTTTACCTCCTTCAGAGGACCATTTGGCTTCTTCAACAGATCGGCTGGTACTCATTTCAAACCTTTGGCCGTTGATAGTAATTCTAGAATAGATAGGTAATAAACCCTTTGCAGTGACTTTGGCTCTCCTTACGTAAAAGAGAATGGATACTTTTGTTTTCATCGTGGTAACCTTTTAGTGATTATTAAATTTAATTTTTAATAAAATAGCGCACAAGATGTTCAACAGTTGAACAGGTTCTAAAGCCTTGTGGTTACTAGGAATTCGACAAAATTCGGTGACCTAAAAAAAAATAGGGTATGGGTCACCGAATTTGCCTCATTCGGTACACGATTTAATGAATAATTAGGGGTTTGGCTAAAAGAAAAAACCCTCTAAATCATACGATTCAAAGGGTTTTAGTTCATTTTGAGAATTCTCTCGCGGAGAAAGAGGGATTCGAACCCCCGGACCTGTAACAGTCAACAGTTTTCAAGACTGCCGCATTCGACCGCTCTGCCATTTCTCCAGTCTATCGCTTTCATTACCTGATTGCGAGTGCAAATATAAGAACCTTTTTTGGTTATGCAAATCTATTTTTATAAAAAAAGCATCTATTTTTAAGACTATTTTTTAAATGTTTCATTTACTTTGCTTTAGAGTAAAATTATTTTTAAAAAAAAGAATGCAAAACGAGTTTAATACTTTACATATTCGGTTATCTCCAGCCCATATCCTATCATTCCAACACGTTTGGTTTGCTCAGCATTCGATACTAATCTGATTTTTGAGATATCAATATCATGTAATATTTGAGCTCCAATTCCGAAATCTTTGCTGTCGATAATAATTTTTGGCGCTTTCATTGTGCCTTCGGCCTGCAAAATCTTTAATTCAGAAATACGGCTTAGTAGATTTACAGATTGCATATCTTGATTTATAAAGATTACGGCCCCTTTTCCTTGCTCATTAATTACTTTAAACATGTCATCCAGTTGCTGGTCGGCATTGTTTGTCAAGGTACCCAATAAATCATTATTCACCTGGGAAGAATTTATTCGGGTCAAAATAGGTTCGCCTAAATTCCAAGTTCCTCTTGTTAGCGCAATATGAATTTGTTTATTGGTCGTTTGTTGATACGCTCTTAATCTGAAGGCACCAAAACGGGTTTCCAGATCAAAATCCTCTTTTTTTACAATTAAACTATCATGTTGCATTCTGTACGCCACTAAAGCTTCAATGGAAACTAACTTTAAATCAAATTTCTTGGCTACTTTCACTAATTGAGGTAAACGAGCCATTGAGCCATCTTCGTTCATGATTTCTACAATCACTCCCGCCGATTTAAAACCGGCTAATCTAGCAAAATCAATCGCAGCTTCTGTATGGCCTGTTCTTCTTAATACACCTCCTTGTTTCGCAATGAGAGGAAATATATGTCCTGGTCGTGCTAAATCATGTGGTTTGGTTTTCGAATCTACCAGCGATAAAATAGTTTTTGCTCTATCGGCTGCTGATATTCCTGTAGTAACTCCATTTCCTCTTAAATCTACCGAAACGGTAAAAGCAGTTTCCATGGGGTCTGTATTGTTACTAACCATAACATGAAGACCTAATTCTTTACAACGGCTTTCTGTCAATGGAGCGCAAATTAATCCACGTCCGTGTGTTGCCATGAAATTAATCATTTCAGGTGTTACTTTTTCGGCTGCAGCCAAAAAATCACCTTCGTTTTCTCTATCTTCATCATCTACAACAATAATAATTTTACCTTGACGAATATCTTCAATGGCTTCTTCTATAGTGTTGAGGTGTATTTTATTTGTAACCATGATTGGTATTTATTTTTGAGATGGAAATATTTTTTTTAATATTTTTTGAAATGGAGCTAAAACAACATCCATATTGATTAATCCAATATCATTTGTAGCTCTATAGGATAAAAGAATTGCTAGTGGTGTCAGAATAAATGAAGACATCCATGCGCCCATAAATGGAGACATACTATTTTCCTGTGAAATTCTTTTACCAAAAGTATTTATAAAATGAAATGTGATGAATATCAAAACAGCAAAAATGATAGGAAGCCCTAATCCTCCTTTTCTGATAATGGCTCCTAAAGGTGCGCCAATAAAAAACATTAAAAAACAAGCAAATGCAATTACAAATTTGTCGTAGAATGCCAATATATGATTATTGATGTTTTTTTGCTTGAGTCTAAATTCAGTATTACTGGCATCGATTGAATATTTAGTGCTCGCCAAATTACTAATGGCTATATCCAGAATCTTTACTTTTTGATCATTTGTATATAATGACAATATGTTATTAGGAAGTTTTTTGCTTTTTTTGATAGGTTGTATCTTGTTGTCTATCGGGATTCCAATTCGCTGATTCATGTTTTCTGAAAACGAAATGATATCGGTTTTAAAAGTTTTGTGAAGCGAATCCAGCGTGTAGTTCAATTCGCTAACATTCAACATAGTGTTTGTGTTAGCAATACTTTGATCATTAGTATCCGTTTTATTCAATTTTGATAAGTCGATATTAATGATATACTTTTTGAAGGTGCTTTTTGCAAATGGCATTTTGATGCGATCTTCATATTTTTTTGGAGTAATATCTTCATAGTAATATCCATTATTTAATACCAATTGTAGAATACTGGATTTTTCATTACTAATCAATAGGCCATCTTTAGCTTTGATTACTGTTTTGCTGCCATCTCCAAAATCAGATTTTTTATGAATAGTTATCCCAGTTAGCGTGTTTCCATTTTCACCGGATTTTTTATTGACTTTAATATTATAAAACGCGATATCGCTAAATTGTCCTTCAGTAATTGCAAGAGCGGGCTTTGCTTGTGCTAAATTTTTCCTGAAATTGATGAACTTATATTCCGCAAAAGGAATTACATTATTTGAAAATAAAAATGCAATAATACTCAATAACAGAATGAAAATGGTTATGCTTTTCATTGCTCTTTTTAGCGAAACACCCGCAGATTTCATTGCAGCTAATTCATAATTTTCAGATAAATCACCAAAAGTCATTATAGACGCCAATAAAACCGATAAGGGTAATACTAACGGGATAATTCGGGGCATTGAAAAAGCTAAAAATCTGATAATCATCGGAAAATCCAAGTCTTTACCTGCCAATTCAGCTATAAACAACCAAATGGTTTGAAGTATGAATATGAAAAATAGGATTACAAATACAGTAGTAAATGTAGTCAAAAATGTTTTTAATAAGTATTTGTCAAGAATTTTCACCTAAGAATTAATCTAATTTATTGATGTAGTAATTTGGATATTTACTTTGGGTAAAGGTAAATTGATTTTTTGACAATGGTTGGTTCGTTTTAAAAGAATTAACCGTTAAAGTAGTTTTTGTACCTTTTTTACCCGTTTCAATCAAATTATAGATGTGTTTTGTTTGTACATCTATTCCCAACAATACTTCTTTTCTTTGATCTTTGCCACTCGTAGGAACGAGTTTTATATATTGAATTTTTCTACCTTTTACATCCTGCAAAATATCCATAGAATATTTATAACCAGTATTAAAAAAAGTAAGCATTTTTGAAGGTGTAATAGCATTGTCCTCTTTTTCGTTTACTTTAGAAATGGTAATTTCTTCATCTTCTGGAACAATTGTGTAGGTTTTAGTTCCGTCAAAAATTTTAGTCACTCCCATGAAATTCAATACATATTGATTGCCTTTCATCGTTACATTTCCTTTGCTGTCCTGATTGATGTTTTCTTTGGCATTGTTTAAAGAATATTTAAAATCAATAATGATTGTATTATAGCTTTTTACTTTTGCGGTAACTTGGTCTAAAAGATCTTTTGCTTTCTTATCCTGTGCTTGGGTCAAAAAACTAAAAAACAGTAAGGCTGTAATGAAAAGGTACTTTTTGGTCATGTTTTTTATATTATTTTTTTTGAATTCTGAATTCGTTAATTCCATGGTATTAATTATTTTGTTCATTGTTAAAAAATTGATCAAGAGAACTCATATCCAGGATGTTTACACTACGTGCTTTACTTCCTTCAAAAGGGCCTACGATTCCTGCAGCTTCGAGTTGATCGATCAATCGTCCTGCTCTGTTGTAGCCTAATTTTAGTTTTCTTTGTAACAATGAAGCCGATCCCTGTTGTGCATTTACAATAATTTCAGCGGCTTCTCTAAACAAAGTATCTCTGTCGGAGATATCCATATCAAGATTAATGCCACTTTCCTCCCCAACAAATTCCGGGAGTAAATAAGCGGTTGCATATGCTTTTTGGGAACCAATGAATTCAGTGATTTTTTCTACTTCGGGTGTGTCTATAAAAGCACATTGTACGCGTACTACATCATTTCCGTTAGTGTAAAGCATATCACCACGTCCTATTAATTGATCCGCGCCTTGCGTATCAAGAATAGTTCTTGAATCAATTTTGGAGGTAACTCTAAAGGCTATCCTGGCTGGGAAATTAGCTTTTATCAAACCTGTAATTACATTTACCGAAGGTCTTTGTGTGGCAATAATTAAGTGGATTCCAATGGCTCGAGCCAATTGCGCCAAACGGGCAATAGGTACTTCTACTTCTTTTCCTGCAGTCATGATCAAATCGGCAAACTCATCTACCACAAGAACTATATAAGGTAAAAATCGGTGTCCGTTTTCAGGATTCAATTTTCGAGCCTTAAATTTATCGTTGTATTCTTTAATGTTACGCACCATCGCATCTTTCAATAAAGAATAACGATTGTCCATTTCTACACAAAGAGAATTCAAAGTATTCACCACTTTTGCGTTATCCGTAATAATAGCGTCATCCATATCGGGAAGTTTCGCTAAATAATGTCTTTCAATTTTATTAAAAAGTGTAAGCTCTACTTTTTTAGGGTCTACCAAAACAAATTTAACTTCGGCTGGATGTTTTTTGTACAAAAGTGAAGTCAGAACGGCATTCAAACCAACTGATTTTCCTTGACCAGTTGCTCCCGCCATTAATAAGTGAGGCATTTTGGCTAAATCGACAACAAAAGTTTCATTCGAAATTGTTTTTCCAAGAGCGATAGGTAATTCCATCTCGGCTTCCTGAAATTTGGCTGAACCGATAACACTTTTCATCGAAACCATTGTTGGATTCTTATTAGGGACCTCAATACCTATCGTTCCTTTTCCTGGAATAGGAGCGATGATACGAATTCCTAATGCAGAAAGTGACAGCGCAATATCATCCTCTAAACTCTTGATTTTTGAAATACGAATTCCCGCTTCAGGTACAATTTCATATAAAGTAACCGATGGACCAACGGTCGCTTTTATCTGAGCGATTTCTATTTTATAATTGCGAAGTGTATCTACAATTCGGTTTTTATTTTCTTCTAATTCTTCTTGATTTATAGTGATTCCTCCTGTTGAATATTCTTTCAATAAATCAATTGTAGGGAATTTATAATTGGATAAATCCAAAGTAGGATCAAATAATCCAAAATCAGCAACCAGTCTTGAAGCTAAATTTTCTTCTATAATATCTTCCTCGGGAGCAGTTTCAATTACAAATTCCTCTTTGTAAGTTGAAATAGCTTCTGTAAAAGGAGGAGGCGTAACCATCATTGTCAATGGTTTTGCAATAGGATCTAAATTGATTTCCGAAGAATTATTGATGGTTGGTTTTAATGCTTCTTTATTAATTTCGAATTGTGAACCATTTGTCTTTAAATGCAAGTCATCCACTTCCTCTTCATCCACTGCAAATTCTTCTAAATTGTAAGCGTTTTTACCATTCGTTATAGAATTAGTAGCTAATTCAGCTCTGATTTCTTTTTTAGTAGTGTCAAAAAAGGATTGGATATTTTCAGGAGATATTTTCAGTTTGAAAATTACGTAAATAATTAATCCAAAAAATAAAATCAGCAGTGTTCCAGTCTTTCCGATGTAATCTTGTGAAAATGAATTCAATTCATATCCGATAGTCCCGCCTAATTCAGGAACTGAAGTGGCGAAAAAACCAAATAAAACAGACAGAATAATAATAACAAATAAATCCCAGAACCAAATGTTCTTTAATTTTTTTAAAGGCAATCCCAGAACCATATACATCCCCGTCAGGAAAAATAAGCGGACAAATATAAATGAGGCAAGTCCAAAGCCTTTATATACAATCAAATCAGCTAAAAAAGCACCAAATTTCCCCAACCAATTCTGAACCGTTTCGGCTCTGTTAGTCAATTCCGCAACGGCACTTTGATCTTGCTGTCCATAGATATAAAAGGAAACAAATGCGAGTAATAAAGCAATTGAAAATAATACCAAAAGGCAACCCAAAACTATTTTGTGCTGTTTGGTTAGTTGCAATGGTTTATTTGCCTCCGTTTTAGAATTATTTTTTTTATCTAAAGGTTCTTTTTTTGTTGTTTTTGCCATTCTTGATTTTTATGATACCTAAAAGAATAGTGGTATATATATGATTAAACCGATTGCGATAGCTGTTAATGCAGCAAAAAACACTGCACCTGCAGCAATATCTTTAATGAAACCAATTCTTTCGTGATAATTTGGATGAATAAAATCCGCCATTTTTTCTACGGCAGTATTTAATCCTTCAATACTCATTACTAATCCAATTGCAAAGGTTTGAAAAAGCCATTCTGTTTTAGAAATACCAAAATAAAATCCAGCAATGGCCATCAATATTCCTATTGAAAATTGAACCATTACGCTGTGTTCTGTTGTGATTAATTTTACAGCTCCTTTAAAAGCATAAGTAACACTCTTTAATCTTCCGGTAAAGAAAGTATTATCTTTTTGAAACTCCATTCGTATCGATTAAAGTACCGCTAAAGCAGCTTCGTAATTTGGCTCATCTGCAATTTCAGGCACTTGCTCCGTGTGGGTAATAATTCCATTTTCATCAACTACAATTATAGCTCTTGAATGCAATCCTGATAAAGGGCCATCAGTGATTTCTAATCCATTTGCTTTACCAAAACTTCCTTCTGGGAAATCAGATAAATTAATTACATTTTCAAGTCCTTCAGCACCACAAAAACGTTTTTGGGCAAAAGGTAAATCTCTGGAAATGCATAAAACATTAGTATTTTTTAAAGTACTGGCACTTTCGTTAAATTTTCTAACAGAAGCAGCACAAGTTCCTGTATCAACACTTGGAAAAATATTAAGGACTAATTTTTTTCCGGCAAAGTCACCTAATGTTGCAACCGAAAGATCAGTTTTAACTAATTTAAAATCGGATAGTTTTGTACCCACTTTTGGTAACTCTCCTGATGTATGTATTGGATTTCCGCCTAAAGTTATTGAAGCCATAATAGATGTTTTTTAATGAAGTTCAAAAGTATGAAAATTATTTAAGATTTAGTCCTGAAACTTCGGGATAAAGTTTACCATTTTGGAACAATAAATTAAACGGTAATAACCAAATGTCTTTTTTATTTAAGTCCAATAAAAAAACGCACCCATTGCGGAGTACGTTTTCTACTATTTTTATTTATTAAATTTGGCAAATCCATTTTTAATAGTTTGTTCGGGAAAATTACTTGTCGATAGAACCTAGAACGCGTTTCATAAAAGTATTTAAAGCTTCTTTTTTATCGGTTCCATTTTTCACCAATTTGTTTACTTCTAAAGCACCGTACATGTTAGAAATTAATTCACCTATCACATCTAATTCTTCGTCTTTCAAGGAAGAAATTTCAGTCATTGCTTCCAGAACTTCAATTGCTTCTATGATGTAATCTTGATCATTATCTTCTATGAACTGAGTTAAATGCTTGATTACTGGTAATTTCATATTTAGTTGTTTATTCGGTTATTCGTTGATTTGTTTATTCGTTAGGTCAAACGTTTTTTTATCGATTAACCGATTAGTCAATCCAACTTTTAAACAATTTCGTTCACTAATTCAATTAACACTTCTTGTTTATTAGTTTGTGTTTCGTTCACCAATTTTCCATTTACGAAAGTCGCAAAAGTTGGTAAGTTACTCACATTAGCTAATTTTCTAGACTCTGGAGAATTTTCTGCATCAACAAAAGCAAATGTAATTGTTTCGTTTTCTGAAGCCAATTTTTTGAATTTTGGTTTCATAATACGGCAATTTCCACACCATGAGGCCGAAAATTGAACGACTACTTTTTCATCTTTTGAGATTAAATCCTGTAACGTATCTTCGTTTAATTCGATTAACATAGTTTTTATTTTTTTGAGCTTCTAAGCTACTAAGCTTCTAAGTTTTAAACCTTAGAACCTTAGTAGCTTAGTCTCTTTGATTTATTAGTTTAAGCTTAAGTATTCAGCTGTACTTTTTCTGTCAGCACTCATTGCTTCTTTGCCAGCTTCCCAGTTAGCAGGACAAACTTCCCCTTTTTCCTGAATGTGCGTGTAAGCATCAACCATACGCAAATATTCATTTACATTACGGCCTAATGGCATATCGTTTACACTTTCGTGGAAAATTTTTCCGGTTTCGTCGATTAGGTAAGTCGCTCTGTAAGTAACGTTAGACCCTTCAATAATGATAGAATCTGTTTCTTCGCTGTAACCAGTTTCTTCAATATCAAGAATCCCTAAAATGTTAGATAGGTTTCTGTTAGTATCAGCAAGAATTGGGTAAGTAACTCCTTCAATTCCACCATTATTTTTTGGAGTATTTAACCAAGCAAAGTGAACTTCATTAGTATCGCAAGATGCACCTATAACTATTGTATTTCTTTTTTCGAATTCTGGTAAAGCTGCTTGAAAAGCGTGCAATTCAGTTGGACAAACGAATGTAAAATCTTTAGGGTACCAAAACAAAAGAACTTTTTTATTGTTTTTTGTAGCTTCTTCAAAAATGTTGATTTTTAAATTATCGCCCATTTCAGAGATGGCGTCAACTGCAATACTTGGGAATTTTTTTCCTACTAATGACATATTCTTTATTTTAAGTTATTTTTTTTAATGGTGCAAAAGTAGCTTAAACAACAGGGTTTTTGTTATCAGTTTTGATTATAAAAATTTATTTAATAATAAATTTTTCTTATCAAAAGTAGTTATTATATTGATTTTGAGTTATATGTTGCTTAAAATTACTGGTAAAGTTCCTTTGCATTCTGAATTTTCTAGTAGTTGTGACGCTGCTGCTTCTTGAAATTCTTCGAAATCCTGATACATTTGAACGATTCCTACTGTGTATTCTAAATTTGGTATGACTTGCAAGGCATAAGGATTTCCAAATACATATAAAACACACTTTTTGGAAACAAATAAGTTGCCTAAAAATTGGAGGACACTGTCTTCAATGTCAAAGTTATTTAAGGGTTTCGCTTTTGGAACAAACAAGGAAACTATGACAGTGTCATATCTGGCTAAGCTTTTGCCTAATTCATTTATTGCCAAATCAGTACCATTTTCATAAGCAAATTCTGAAGATGGCAATATGGTATCCAACGCTTTGAAAAAAGCATTGTCATTACTTTTATATAGACTTAATTTAGCAAGGTCTTCTCTGTTTTTCGCGTCAAAAACGGTAACAGAGTTATGATTGTCTTTTATTTTTGTAATGCAATTTTCTGCAATTTTACCGTTTAAAGAAGAAGCGGTTTCAAAATCAAAATCGCTTCCAGAAACGGTTATCACAGGGAGTTTCGAATCTAGAATCCCAGCTTTTTGTTTGCATTTCAATAAACGGTTAAAGCTTTCTTCGATGCGCTCTGGCGTAGCATTTTTAAGGATTTCCTGAATTCCCTCAGGAACATTTTCAGCAAAACATAATACGTCATTTCCAGCATTAAAAGCTTCCCATTCCAATTGTCCCTTTTTGTCATACAAACTAGAAACGCTGTGCATATTCAACGCATCAGAAATTACTAAACCATCATAACCCAATTGCTCTCGCAAAAGCGTTTCTATAATTGGTTTTGACAATGTTGCCGAGGTGTTTTTGCCATCATTCAACGCAGGAACAGCCAAATGTCCAATCATAATCGAATCTACGTTATTCTCGATTCCTTTTATGAAAGGATACAATTCATTTTCAAGCAATTGTTCTAAGTTTTCTTCTAAAACCGGTAAACCTAAATGCGAATCTACATTGGTATTGCCATGTCCAGGAAAATGTTTCAGACAACCTAATACACCTGCGTCCGACAGTCCTCTTAAGTATTCGAGGGCAAATTGAGCCACCTTTTTTTTATTTTGACCAAAAGACCGATAGCCAATTACCGGATTATTGGGGTTGTTGTTAATATCAGCCAAAGGTGCCAAATTATAATGAATACCAACCGATCTCAAATCTAAACCAATTTGTTTTCCTACCTTGTAAACTAAATGTTTTTTACTGTTTGGTAATGCACCAAGTGTAATGGCATACGGATATTGAGGTGTTTTTTCGACCCGCATGGCTAATCCCCATTCGGCATCAATACTCATTAATAGTGGAGTAGAAGCACACTTTTGATAACGTACAATAAGCTCTTTTAATCTTTGACAGCTATCGTCGTTTAGAATTACCTTCTTCTTGGTTTCATAATTAGTGGCGGCACTGGCTCGGCTGTGGAAAAAAGTCAATCCACCTATGTTGTAATCCCGGATTAATCGTTCGGTTTCCTGAATGTTCTCTTCAGTGTCATTGATGAAAACAGCCGGGAAGAAAAATTGCCCTATTTTTTGTTCTAATATCATTTTGAGATGATTATCATATTAATTTTTAAACATGTAAGCCTATAAATAAGCCTATGTTAAAATCAGAAATAAATAATTGGTTTTTTTACAACCACTTCTATCTAATTATTTATTCTATATATTTTAACTTATATGACTTATATGTTAAAAAAAAAACTAGTTTATTTTCCCTCTGCTTTTTTACCAAAATCAGCCGGAAAGATTAAAAATCTGGAAAGGACTAATCCTGGTATGGTTGCTAAAAATACCCAAATAAAGAAATTTCCATAACCCAAATATTCCTGAATAAATCCGCTCAGCATTCCCGGAAGCATCATTCCCAAAGCCATAAATCCAGTGGCGATAGAGTAGTGGGACGTTTTAGATTCACCATCGGCAACATATATTAAATACATCATAAAGGCCGCAAATCCAAAACCATATCCAAATTGTTCCGTAATTACAGTTGCATAAACATAGTAAACGGATTCAGGATGAAAATGGGAAAGCAAAATAAATCCGATAATAGGTAAATGCATAGCTAAAAACATGGGCAACATCCATTTGCGAAGACCTCCTTTTGAAATTGCTATTCCCCCAAGAATTCCTCCGACTACCAATGATGCAACTCCAAATGTGCCATAAATTATACCCACATCTTCCGTCGTTAATCCCATGCCGCCTTTGATTTTTTCATCTATTAAAAAAGGAGTTAACATTTTTAGTAATTGGGATTCCCCTAATCTGAAAAGTAATATAAAGGCTAATATAAGTCCGATTTGTTTCTTTTGAAAAAAGGTTTTAAAAACAACTCCAAAACTCTGTTTGTTTTCCGTTTCCGTTACAATTTTAGTTTGTTCTACTTTTGGAGTGGTAAAAAAGTTATAGATGGTTAGAACAGCCATGACCAAAGCCACAGTTATCATGGTATACGACCAAGCTTTGCTTTTGTCGTCGTATTTTTGTTCCAGAAAACCACCCAGAATTACGATTAATCCATTGGCGGTAAGCATAGAAAGTCTGTAAAAAGTACTTCTAATTCCTAAGAAGAAGGATTGTTGTTCTTTGGCTAAAGCCAACATATAAAAACCATCGCTTGCCACATCATTTGAAGCTGAAGCAAATGCCGCTACCCAAAATATTGCCAGACTCAGAACAAAAAAGTTACTCATCGGAATGGTTAATCCTACAATCAAAAAGGCAATGGCAATCACTAATTGCATGGCTAGAAACCACTTTCTTTTGGTTGAATATAAATCTATAAACGGACTCCATAAAGGCTTAATAACCCAAGGCAAGTATAATAAACTAGTGTAAACTCCGATGTCTTCATTGCTGATACCTAAACTTTTGTACATAATCACCGAAACGCTGATAATGATTGCGTACGGAAATCCCGATGCAAAATTTAATAACGGAATCCAAAACCAAGGGTTGTTGTCTTTTCTCATTTAAGGTGGAATAATATTCAATTCAAATTTTATAGTGTAAAGTTCACTAAAGTTGGTTCGCTTTCATTACCATAAAAATCAATGAATGTAATCGCGCAGCTTGTGTTTTTATCTAATTTGTAATTAGGAATTACAACTGCTACGGTATCAATATTCTCTTTAAATGCTATTTTATCAATGATTTGGCTTGGATCTTTTATGTCAATTTTCGAATTGAATTTGGCACCATAAACCATTACATAACGCACTTTACTGTACAAAGGATATTTGACATTAAAGCTTGAAGAAATTGGGTTTGTAAGAATATTATTTGCTGATGGAACGATAACCATCTTTTTTACAGAATTTGGAACCACATTAGGAAGCGCAGGATATTTGTATTGATTCTCCATTAATAATTTAGTGACATTTTGATTTTTATTCAAAAATGATTTGGCACTAAAAAAAGCATTTCCCTGCACGTTTTTATAGGTTCTGGTAATGTTGATCTGATCTGGAATTTCATTTGGATTGCTCCACTTTTTATCCGAATCCGCATTTATTTTATAGGAACCATTTCCGATGTAGATAGCGGTATTTTTTGAGTTTTCTGACCACCAACGCAACAGTTTTGAGTACGAAGCTTTAGGGTGATTGACACTCCAATAGAGTTGTGGAACAAGATAATCAATCCAATTATTGTCCATCCACGCTATCGGATCAGCAAACAAATCATCATAATTAGTTTGACCAGCCTCTGTCTCAGAACCTTTTGGATCTACTGATTTGTTTCTCCAAACGCCAAATGGACTGATGCCAAATTGTACCCAAGGTTTTATTTTTTTTATCGAAATTGAAATGTTTTTCACCAAGTTGTTTACATTGGATCGTCTAAAGTTTTCTATACTTAGCCCAGTTCCATATTTTTGGTACGAAGCAATATCATTAAAAACTTCCCCTTTTATTCTATACGGATAAAAATAATCATCAAAATGTATGGCATCAATATCATAATTTTTAACCACTTCGTCTACTATATCTATTAAATGATCGCTAACTTCAGGAAGCGCCGGATTATAGTAATATTTTTCTCCGTATTTAATCATCCATTCGGGATGCTTGTAAAAATCATGTTGTGGACTTAAAATAGCGGTGTTTAAATCCATTGTGGCACGATACGGATTTAACCAGGCATGAAATTCAAAACCTCTGGCATGAGATTCAGCAATCATCCAGGCTAACGGGTCAAAATAAGGTTTCGGCGCATTTCCTTCTTTACCCGTTAAAAATCGAGACCATGGTGCATATTGCGAAGGATAAAAAGCATCACCAACACTTCGAATCTGAACAATTACAGCATTATAATTTAATTTTTTATAGGTGTCTAAAATTTCAATAAAATCAGCTTTTTGCTTTGCGACATTATCGATACTGCTTTTAGGCCAGTCAATATTGACAACGGTAGCTATCCATACGGCTCTAAATTCATTTTTAGGATTTGTAACCTGTATTTGTGCTTTTACATTCAAAACCGAAAGTAAGAGAAACAAAATTAACAATCCTATATGCTTGTAATTCTTCATTATTGTAGTGTTTATAAAGTATTCAAAAATAGTTTTTTTAGTGAAATTAGCCCGTTAAAATCGAGATAAAATTTGACTTATTTTAGTGTTGCAATTTCTTTGCCGTTTTTTACATTTTGATTTAAATCAACGTACTATTTATAAATGTGGATTTTTCTTATTTGAATTTTTAAATTATAATCCGTTATATATTTATATTTGTCACAGAATGCTGTAATAACAGTTTTTTTAAATAATATACCAGCCATGTTGACCGCTCTTCAATTACAGCATTTATCCCAATCATTAGAAGGAACACTTTTATACGACGAACTTCACAAAACGATTTATGGAACGGATGCGTCCGCTTACAGGATTATGCCGCTTGCTGTAGCGCTTCCTAAAAACGAAAATGATATCATCAAACTGATACAGTTTGCTAATGAAAATAAAATTTCGCTTACGCCAAGAACTGCCGGGACTTCACTAGCGGGGCAAACGGTAGGCAAAGGAATTATTGTAGATGTATCTAAATATTTTACTAAAATTATCTCTTTTGATGCAGATAAAAGGACAATAACCGTTCAGCCGGGAGTGATTCGGGATGAGCTGAATTTGTATTTAAAACCTCACGGTTTATTTTTTGGACCCAATACTTCTACTTCAAATCGATGCATGATAGGAGGAATGGTAGGCAATAATTCCTCCGGTACCACATCCATTCGCTATGGAGTTACCCGCGATAAAATTGTGGAGATAAAAGCGGTTTTGAGTGACGGATCCAAAGTGGTATTTAAGGAACTTTCATCTTCAGAATTTATAGAAAAAACAAAAGATGAATCGCTTGAAAGTAAAATTTATAAAACAATTTATGAGGAACTTTCGAATACAGAAAACCAAGAGGAGATTATAAAAGAGTTCCCAAAACCAGAAATTCACCGAAGAAATACCGGTTATGCAGTCGATTTATTATTGAAATCAGAACTTTTTGGAGGAACAGAGAACACCATAAACTTAGGGAAACTCCTTTGCGGAAGCGAAGGAACTTTAGCCTTTACAACCGAGGTTACCCTGAAAGTAGATGATTTGCCTCCGACGAATAATATTATGGTGGTGGCACATTTTCATACTATTCACGAAAGTTTAGAGGCGGTGGTTACAGCGATGAAACATCATTTGTATACCTGCGAAATGATGGATGACACCATTTTGAATTGTACCAAAACCAATAGGGAACAAGCCAAAAATAGGTTTTTCATACAAGGTGAACCAAAGGCAGTAATCATGCTTGAAGTGGCTTCTTCTATTAGTATGGAAGATGCCGAATTACAGGCCAACGCTTTGATTGCTGATCTTGAAAATAATAATTTTGGATATGCTTTGCCAAAAATTTACGGATCAGACATTGATAAAATAAACGAGTTACGAAAAGCAGGTCTTGGCCTTTTAGGAAGCATTGTAGGAGATGAAAAGGCAGCCGATTCGATCGAGGATACGGCAGTTGAGTTGAATGATTTGCCTAATTATATTGCTGATTTTTCGGCTATGATGAAAAGTCATGGTCAAGAGGCAATATATTATGCTCATGCCGGTGCTGGCGAAATTCACTTGCGTCCCATATTTAACTTAAAAACAAAAGAAGGATTATATCAATTTAGGGCCATTGCTACCGAAGTGGCACATTTGGTAAAGAAATATAGAGGTTCACTAAGTGGAGAACACGGTGACGGAATAGTGCGTGGCGAGTTTTTACCATTTATGATTGGGGAAAAGAATTATGAATTATTAAAACGAATAAAAGCCGCTTTCGATCCTAATACTATTTTGAATGAAGGTAAGATAGTAAATGCTTTCAAAATGGATGAAAACCTTAGGGTGGAAGCCGGAAGAGAAGAGCCAAATATTCAGACGATTCAGGATTTCTCCGATAGCATGGGGATTTTGAGATTGGCTGAAAAATGCAACGGTTCAGGTGATTGCAGGAAATTACCTTCAGCCGGTGGTACTTTATGTCCCAGTTATAGAGCAACACGAAACGAGAAAGATACGACAAGGGCTCGCGCCAATGCACTGCGAGAATATTTGACGCATTCAGAAAAAGACAACAAGTTCGATCACGAAGAATTATACAAAGTATTTGAATTGTGTGTAAGTTGCAAAGCCTGCGCCAGTGAATGCCCCAGTAATGTGGATGTAGCAGCATTGAAAGCGGAGTTTTTGTACCAATACCAAAAAGCAAATGGTTTTTCTCTTCGAAATAAAATATTTGCTTTTAATGCTAAATTGAATGGACTAGGAAGTATTTTTCCATCGTTTACCAATTTTATGGTGAATTTGCCTTTGGTGAAAAAGAGCATGGGAATTGCTCCAAAAAGGGAAGTGCCACTTCTGGCTCCACAGACTTTTAGAAAATGGTACGAAAAAAATTGGAATCAAGCGCCAAGTGATTCTTTTGTAAACGGAAAAGTATGTTTGTTTTGTGATGAATTCACTAATTTCTATGATGTTTCGGTTGGAATCGATGCGTATGAGTTATTGACAGCATTAGGATATGAAGTGATTTTGGTGGATCACGAAGAGAGCGGAAGAGCCTTTATTTCTAAAGGTTTTCTGGAAGAAGCAAAAGCAATTGCGAATATAAATGTTGGCGTTTTTTCGAATTATATTACTGCAGATTTCCCTTTGATAGGAATAGAACCATCGGCAATATTGACTTTTAGAGATGAGTATTTGCGTTTGGCCGATGAAAAGGACGCAGCAGAAAAATTAGCTAAAAACGTATTTACCATTGAAGAGTTTTTCAAAAATGAGATTACAGTAGGAAAGATTCATTCCGGACAATTTTCTGATGTAGAGAAAACAATAAAAATTCACGGCCATTGTCATCAAAAATCATTGAGCACAATTGAAGCGACTTTTGCGATGCTGAATCTACCAAAAAATAGTTTGGTTACCATATACAATTCGGGTTGTTGCGGTATGGCAGGTTCTTTTGGATATGAAAAAGAACATTATGACATTAGTATGCAAATGGGAGAAGACACTTTGTTTCCAAAAATTAGAGCTACTGATGCTACTGTTTCAATAGCTGCAGCCGGTACAAGTTGCCGCCATCAGATTTTTGATGGAACCAACAGGAAAGCCTTGCATCCGATTACAATTCTGAAAAGTTGTTTGAAGTAATTTTATAGGGAATTATTGAATAATTTTATTCTTGAAAAAAATAAAATAAGAGTACATTTGAAAATGTGATTTTTCAAACGATTTGTTTACAATGATTTGACCTTCTGATGATGTCAAATTAATAATTGATTTCTGTATTTAAAATCAAATTAAAAAACAGCACTCTTTTATTCCTTAATTAAAACGGTTTAATACTTTTGATTTTCGAATAAAATTTACATTATTTGCAAAATTAAAGCTCAAAAATTACGGTATACTAATATTTAATGATAAAATTTACAACATGGCATTAAAGGGTTTATTCAGAAAGAAAACGGTACAAGATATTTTAAAACAAGTTGAAAAAAATAATGCGGATGGTCATAATGCACTGGGAAAACATTTAACCGCTCGCGATTTAACCGCTTTTGGAATTGCTGCAATTGTGGGTGCGGGTATTTTTAGTACCATTGGTAAAGCAAGTTTTGACGGCGGTCCTGCAGTTATTTTCTTGTTCTTGTTTACTGCGATCGCTTGTAGTTTTGCTGCTTTTGCGTATGCAGAATTTGCCTCAATGGTACCTGTTGCGGGAAGCGCTTATACCTATTCCTATGTTGCTTTTGGAGAATTGATAGCCTGGATTATCGGTTGGGCGTTGATTATGGAGTATGCAGTGGGTAATATAACCGTCGCTATTTCGTGGAGTGATTACTTTACGAGTTTGATGGATAATATCATTAATAATCTTAATCATAAAAACCATTGGAACCTTCAAGTCTTTGCAGATTGGGTTCAAATGGATTATTTATCTGCCTCAAATGGTTTTAAAGATGCCACGGCTTTAATGCAAAGTGGTAAGTCTTTTGAAAATTTGAGCGTTGGTATGCAAGCGGCTTACACTGCTTGGACTTCTTCTCCTGTATTTTTTGGTATTCACCTCGTAGCTGATTTGCCTGCTTTGTTTATTATTATCTTGATTACCTCATTGGTTTATCGAGGAATGAAAGAGTCAAGAAATGCCAGTAACGTGATGGTTTTGATTAAATTATGTATTATTTTATTGGTAATTGCAGTGGGTGTTTTTTATGTCGATGTTGATAATTGGAGTCCTTTTGCTCCAAATGGAGTAGGCGGGGTTTTAAAAGGAGTTTCTGCCGTGTTTTTTGCTTATATTGGATTTGATGCCATTTCGACTACTGCCGAAGAGTGTAAAGATCCTCAACGTGATTTGCCAAAGGGAATGATGTGGGCTATTATTATATGTACCACTTTATATATTGCCATTGCTTTGGTGCTAACCGGAATGGTTTCGTTTTCGACGTTAAATGTGGGCGATCCTTTGTTATTTGTTTTTGAAAAATTGGATTTAAAAATAATGTCCGCCATTATTGGGGTGAGTGCTGTGATTGCTATGGCGAGTGTTTTGCTGGTTTTCCAAATGGGGCAACCCCGTATTTGGATGAGTATGAGTCGTGATGGATTATTACCTAAAAAGTTTTCTACAGTACATCCAAAATACAAAACGCCTTCATTTGCTACTATTGTGACTGGATTTGTTGTGGCTATACCTGCCTTGTTTTTGAATCTGACTATGGTTACCGATTTGTGTAGTATTGGAACCTTATTCGCATTCGTATTGGTTTGTGCCGGTGTTTTGGTTTTGCAAAATAGAACGGATATTCCAAGAGGGAAATTCAAAACTCCTTATCTAAATTCAAAATTCATCATGCCTGTTTTGATTATTATAGGAGTGGTTTTTGCCTTTGGTTACAACAAAAAAGCGACAACGGATTTCATGACTAATGAAACTCAAATTAATAATTCGGCTGATATTATAACTTCATTAAATAAAGAAGAAACTCAAAAAGTATATGAATATTTAGTAAGCATAGATGCTAAAAACAGCACTACAGAAACACCAGATTTGGAACAATTGTTAAGCCAATACCAACAAGATGATGCCAAATACGCTTCAGTAATTGCTGGTTTACCAATTGCAGATTCCATTAAATTCGAAAGTGGTTTTGGTTTATTCAAGCATAAAATTCCAATGTGGATTTTTCTAATCGTTTTGATGGGATTAACAGTTTGGTCTTGGAAAGAAAATCTATCTTTAATTCCTCTTTTAGGCCTAATCTGTTGTTTGTATATGATGGCTGAACTAAGTGTTTGGAACTGGATTTATTTTACAATTTGGTTGCTTGTAGGTTTAACTATTTATTTTGGTTATAGCAGAAACAACAGTAAGTTGAATATTAAAGAAGCGTAAGTTGAAAACTAACATAGTATAGAAAATGCCCCGAATATCGGGGCGTTTTTTTTAGATTCAAAAATAAAAAAAGCCGTTCGAAATGGCTTTCAAACGGCTTTTAACAAAAAAACTAAAAAAATATTATACCATCAAAACGGATTCTGATGTTAGTATATTCAATTCTATCATGCAGGCTTTCATCATTTGATAGGTTCTTTTGATGTCGTTGTCTAAACCTATAGAAAAACGGATTAAACCATCAGTCAATCCCATTTCTATTTGTTCCTCCATAGGAATTTCACTCGATGTTGAAGTTCCTGGTGCACTAAACAATGTTTTGTAAAATCCTAAACTCACAGCAAGATAACCCAGGTTTTTCGCCTGCATCAATTCCATTAATTCATTGGCTTTCGCCAAAGTTCCTACGTCTAATGTCATCATTCCTCCAAAACCATATTCAGGATTGATCATGGTTTTATAGATTTCGTGGCTTGGATGACTTTCTAATCCAGGATACACCGTTTTTAATCCGTCTTTTTCAAAACGCTCCGCAAGATACATCGCATTATTACTGTGTTGTTTCATTCGAATATGTAATGTACGTAAGTTTTTCATCACACTGGCAGAACGCAAACTATCCATTGTTGGCCCAAGTAACATGCTGGCACCACTATTTACATTTTTTAAGCTGTCAATAAATTCTTGTGAAGCACAAGTTACACCGCCCACCGTATCACTGCTTCCATTGATGTATTTTGTCAAACTGTGAATAACGATATCAGCACCTAATCGCGCAGGAGAAACGGATAATGGTGAAAAAGTATTGTCAACCACCAAAGTTAAATTATGTTTTTTTGCAATTTTTGACAAACCTTCAATATCAGCAACTTCCAGTAGAGGATTACTCACCGTTTCACAGTACAAAACTTTAGTTTCCGGAGTAATTGCGGCTTCCACTACATCAAGTTTTGTGATATCAACAAAAGTAGTTTTGATACCTAATCTTGGCGTAAAATTCTTCAAGAAAGCATATGTTCCACCATAAATAGTTCTGCTCGAAACAATATGGTCACCCGTTCCGCATAATTGCAATAGCGTAGGCGTGATTGCTCCCATTCCTGAAGCTGAAACGTTAGCTGATTCTGTTCCTTCCATTGCTGCCAATGCCTTGTCTAAATACAAATTACTTGGTGAAGAATGACGAGAATACAAGTAGCAGCCTTCCATGTTCCCTTCAAAAGTATCGAACATGGTTTTTGCCGATAAAAAAGTGTAAGTTGAGGAATCAGAAATCGATGGATTTACGCCACCAAATTCGCCAAAGTACTGTAAATCCTGAATGTTGTCTGCCGGATTGAAATTTTTCATAGTTTATGTTTATTCGTTTATTTAGGAGCTATTTCCTGCTATTCGCTATATCTTTCTATTCCTGAACTTGTTTCAGGATCCTGAAACAAGTTCAGGAATAGAAAGGATGCCGCTTCTATCAGGGCTAGGGGATTTCGGTTCTGAATAAAATCTACTTCAAAATAACAGCGTTCTAGATTAATAATCAATGCTATTGTTTAATATTGGATTTTAAAACTATAAAATAGGATTAATGTAATTTAATTTTCTAAATTAGCTTCTTAAATAGGATTTATATAGATTTTATTTCAATTCAAATTCTTATAAAAATGACATTAGACGCCATCGATAAAAAACTGCTTTTTTTATTACAATCGGATAGTAAAAAAACGACCAAGGAACTTTCCTTAAAACTCAATCTTTCAGTTACTGCCGTTTATGAACGGATCAAAAAACTGGAAAGAGAAGGGATTATCGATAAATATGTCGTGTTAGTGAATCGTTCTAAAATCGAAAAAGGTTTTGTGGTTTTTTGTCATCTTAAATTGATACAGCATACCAAAGAGTTTCTTACGAAGTTCGAAAGTGAAGTAGTGAAACTAAAGGAAGTTTTAGAATGCCATCATGTGAGTGGTGATTACGATTATATCCTAAAAATAGTGGTAAAAGATATGGAAGCCTATCGGGAATTTTTGGTTACAAAACTGACCACATTGCAGCACATTGGAAGTACACACAGCACCTTTATGATAAGTGAAGTAAAAAACACGACTGTTGTTGATATATAGAAATAATGAAGATCTAGAAAGGCATTCATTAATATGTAATAGTAATTACTAGAAATTCATAACAAAAAACCTTCTGAATTAAACTTTAAACAAAACTTAATTCCTTAATTTTGTGCAACATTTTATAAAAACACCATAAAAAAATATACTATGAGTTCATTTGACGTAGTCATTATAGGTTCTGGACCAGGCGGATATGTATCAGCAATTCGTTGCGCACAATTGGGTTTCAAAACAGCAATTATCGAAAAGTATTCCGTTTTGGGAGGAACTTGCCTGAATGTAGGTTGTATCCCTTCAAAAGCATTGCTTGCTTCTTCTCATCATTACAGTGAAATTGCTCATTTTGCAGATCATGGAATTGAAGTTTCAGGTGAAGTAAAAGTGAATCTTGAAAAAATGATTGCGCGCAAACAAGCGGTTGTAGATCAAACTACAGGTGGTGTCCAATTTTTGATGGACAAAAATAAAATTACGGTTCTCGAAGGTTTGGGTTCATTTGTTGATGCGACGCATGTTGCTGTTACAAAAGCAGACGGAACTTCTGAAACAATCGAAGCAAAAAATATCATTATCGCTACAGGTTCTAAACCTTCTTCTTTACCATTTATCAAAATCGATAAAGAAAGAATTATTACTTCTACAGAAGCATTGAAACTACCTGAAATACCAAAACATTTGGTAATTATTGGTGGTGGAGTAATTGGAATTGAACTTGGACAAGTATATTTACGTTTGGGAGCGCAAGTTTCTGTAGTAGAATTCATGGACAGAATCATTCCAGGAATGGATGCTTCATTGTCTAAGGAATTGACTAAAGTATTGAAAAAACAAGGCATGAAATTTTACGTTTCACACAAAGTGAAGTCAGTAGAAAGAAACGGCGATATCGTTGCTGTTCAAGCTGAAAATGCAAAGGGTGAAACAATAACACTTGAAGGGAATTATGCATTGGTTTCTGTAGGTCGTCGTCCATATACTGATGGATTGCATGCCGATAAAGCAGGTGTAAAAATCTCAGACAGAGGTATGGTTGAAGTGAATGATCATTTGCAAACGAACATTCCTAATATCTATGCTATTGGAGATGTTGTACGTGGAGCAATGTTAGCGCACAAAGCAGAAGAAGAAGGAACAATGGTTGCTGAAATATTAGCCGGTCAAAAGCCACATATTGATTACAACTTGATCCCTGGTGTGGTTTACACTTGGCCAGAAGTGGCTGCTGTGGGGCAAACTGAGGAACAATTGAAAGCTGCCGGAGTAGATTATAAATCTGGAAGCTTCCCTTTCAAAGCTTTAGGTCGTGCAAGAGCAGGTGGAGATTTAGACGGATTTGTAAAAATTCTTGCTGATGCAAAAACTGATGAAGTTCTTGGAGTTCACATGATTGGTGCTCGATGTGCTGATTTAATCGCTGAAGCAGTGACTGCTATGGAATTTAAAGCTTCTGCTGAAGATATTTCAAGAATGTCTCACGCTCATCCTACATTTGCGGAAGCGATAAAAGAAGCCGCATTAGCCGCTACGGATAATAGAGCGTTGCATGTGTAGTCAGAGAATCTGAAATTAGGTAATTAAAATCTCGTTAAAATAATGAAACCCGTTCAATTGAACGGGTTTTTATTTGTTATGAGGTGAGTTTCTCTAACCTTTGGCCACAAATAAACCTTTATAATTATCCCAATGACTAAAGATTAAAAAGATGTTTCCAAAAAACACAAATAATGCAATTGGTAAGTTCTCTGGTGTTAAGAAAAAATTAATTAATAAAATATTTAAAGTAACCGGTAAAATGATAAGATTAGCTAAGGTTACATAGCGTCCAGTAATAAATGAAACTCCACACAGGAATTCCAAAGATTTTGCTAAAGGCATCAAATAGGTAGAGGCCATTAAACCGACATTAAATGCTTTGAAATTCCCAGTCGTTTCAGCCTCAGGGGATAGATGTAAAAAAAAACTAATTGAGGTATAAAGGAAAAGCAGCCCAAGTAATGATCTAACAATGATGATTGCAATTTTCATGATATATGGTTTTATTGGTTACACATTAAAATATACTATTGTCACTAAACACTTTCATTCCTATGAAAAACGCACCATTTGAATGCGCCTAGATCAGTAATAGTATGCCTTTGATCAATCCTATATATTACCGTTTCCTATAAATTGTACCACTACTAGTCAATTGCGTTTTTAATCATTTCATCTACCTTTTCTTTGCTTTAAGCACCTATGGCAAGCACGACTTCCCTTTTTTACGGATATTAGTATTGTATTAAATATCAATCTACTCTAACAAATTTACAAAAAAACAAGCTAATTTTTACAGTAATCTCTTATCGAAGGGTTTTTTTTATTGTAATTTTGAATTTTAAAGATAAATAATTTTTGAGAACATCAATTCACAAGTATATTTCGGAGCCAAAGTTGTTTAAACAACAGCTTTTATTTTGGGGACAACAATTCCGTGAAATCATTTTTATGGATAGCAATGAGTATCCGCAACAGTATTCCAGCTATGATTGTATTCTCGCCGTTGATGCTTTTACTTCCATAAAAACCGACTATCACAACGCTTTTGAAGATTTAAATCAATACCAGCAAATTACTAAGGATTGGCTTTTTGGCTATTTATCTTTCGATTTAAAAAACAATGTGGAGCATTTAAAATCCAATAATTTTGATGGTTTAGATTTTCCTGATTTGTTTTTCTTTCAACCCAAAAAAATATTTTTGTTGAAAGGAAATGAACTCGAAATTCAGTATCTCAATATGTGTGATGATGAAATAGAGGAGGATTTAGAAGAAATAAATGTTCAGTCTTTAGTCTTCAATGTTCAGGACTCGCAATTAAAAATTCAGCAACGAATTTCTAGAGAAAATTATCTTGATAAAGCAGCCAAAATATTGGAACATATCCATCAGGGTGATATTTATGAGGTTAATTTTTGTATGGAATTTTTTGCCGAAAATGCCGTTATCAATCCACTAGAAAAATTCGGAAAAATCAACGAAATTTCACAGCCTCCGTTTGCTATTTATTTTAAAAACAACAAACATTTTTTACTTTCAGCCTCACCGGAACGTTATTTAAGGAAAGAAGGAGAATTGCTAATTTCGCAACCTATTAAAGGTACGACGAAGCGATTTTTGGATGCAATAGAAGATGAAAAATCAAGAAATCAATTGGCTTTGGACCCAAAAGAACGTGCCGAAAATATTATGATTACTGATTTAGTTCGTAATGATTTGTCCAGAACGGCTCAAAAAGGTTCTGTTGAAGTAGCTGAATTATGTGCCATTTATTCTTTTATGCAAGTGCACCAAATGATTTCCACCGTTACTTCAAAATTAGACAGCCAATACTCCGCTATAGACGCTATAAAAACTACTTTTCCTATGGGAAGTATGACTGGAGCGCCAAAAATTTCGGCATTGAAAATCATTGAAGAATTGGAAGAAACAAAACGCGGTTTGTATAGTGGCGCCGTAGGTTATTTTACACCAAATTGCGACTTTGATTTCAACGTTGTGATCCGAAGTATTTTATACAATGAAGAAAAGAAATACGTTTCGTTTTCAGTAGGAAGTGCTATAACATCACAATCAATTCCTGAAAAGGAGTATGAGGAATGTTTGCTCAAAGCCAAAGCAATGCTTGAAGTTTTAAGTTAAATTGGAATGAATTAATTACTTTTGAAAATGATTAAAAAATTAGAAAATCATCTTAACTATAATTTCCAGTTTTTAAACGGAAAAAAGTTGCTTCTTGCCACAAGCGGAGGCTTGGACAGTATGGTTATGGTGCATTTGTTCCATACGTTAAATTATCAAATTGCCATTTCGCATTGTAATTTTCAGCTTCGAGAAATGGAAAGTTTTGAAGATCAGAACTTTGTTCAGGAATATGCGAATGCGAATACTATTCCTCTTTTTCTCACACAATTTGATACCAAAGCTTTTGCCGAAGACTATAAATTATCTACGCAAGTTGCCGCTCGCGAATTGCGATACAACTGGTTTTATGAGCTTTTGGAAAAAGAAAATTACGACTATATTCTGACTGCACATCACGCTGATGATAACTTAGAAACCTTTCTCATTAATCTTAGTCGAGGTACTGGATTAGAAGGGTTGACTGGAATTCCGGAGCAAAATGAAAATATAATTCGGCCACTTTTACAGTTTTCAAGACAAGAAATTGAAAATTATGCAAAAGAAAATAATATACAATGGAGAGAAGACAGCAGCAATGCTTCCGATAAATATTTGAGAAATAAAATCCGGCATCATTTAGTTCCGATGTTAAAGGAGTTAAATCCAAATTTTATCACCTCCTTTCAAAAGACGCAAGTTTATTTGCAGGAAGCAAAAGACATGGTTGAAGACGCATCAATAATGGTTTATCAGCAAGTCGCAAAGCAAGAAGGGGACGACATTCATTTTGATTTGAAGAAACTGAAGAAATTACCCAATTACAAATCGTATTTGTATCAATGGCTCAATGAATTTGGATTTGCGGCCTGGGAAGATATTTATGATTTGGTCGAAAGCCAATCGGGTAAACAGGTTTTTTCTTCCGAGTTTCGATTATTAAAAGACAGGGATTCCCTAATCCTAAGTCCGATAAATTTCGTAGATAAAGAGGAAGAATATTCAATTGATGAAAATCAGCAGGAAGTTAAGATTCCCTTAAATCTTTCATTTTGTAAAGTAGCCGACATAAGTTTAGTTTCAAATACAACTATATTTGTTGATGTGGATAAATTGCAATTTCCCTTGGTTCTAAGACATTGGAATGAAGGAGCTGTTTTTCAGCCTTTTGGGATGGAAGGCAAAACTAAGAAAGTGAGTAAACTCTTTAAAGACGAAAAATTGTCATTGATCGATAAAGAAAATACGTGGCTTTTATATTCCAATAACCAAATAGTTTGGGTAATTGGAATTCGTCAGGATGAACGTTTTAGAATAAAAAATACAACAAAAAATATACTTAAAATACAATTAGACTAATGAGGAAGATTATCTTTTTACTACTTATTTTTTTGGCTTTCGCCAAAGGAAATGCACAAATTCTCGATCCTGCTAAATGGACGACCAAAATTGAGAAAAAATCGGAGAATACTTATGTGTTAACCTTTAATGCCGTTATTGAAAAAGACTGGCATATGTATTCTCAATTTACACCAGATGGAGGACCGCTGGCATTAGAAGTTATTTTCAAAAATCAAAGAGGGAATTTTAATTTAGTTGGCAAAGCTAAAGAAAGCAAAACTACCACCGCTTTTAATGATGTTTTTGGGGTGAATGAAACTTATTTCCACGATAAGGCCCAAATTCAACAACAAGTTACCATCACAAATCCAAAGCTTACTACAATCGAAGTCGATTTGAATTATCAGGTCTGTAAAGAGGCGTGCATTAATTTAGAAAAAAAATTCACTTTTGTGATTCCCTCGCCTTCAAAAACAGCGGTTGATGCTTCTAAAAATGCTGCAGCTGTTATAGATACTGTAAAATCAGATTCAACAGTTGTAAAAACCGAAGTCGAAAAAGCGACCGTTATTCCTGCAAAAGTAAGTATTCCGGATGCTAATCCGGTAAGTAAAAGAGGGCTGTGGTCTATATTTTTCATCGCTTTTTTCTCAGGATTTGCAGCTTTACTTACGCCTTGTGTCTTTCCGATGATTCCCATGACGGTAAGTTTTTTTACCAAACAAAGTAAATCTAGGGCCAAAGGGATTAAAAATGCCCTTATTTATGGCGTTTCAATTATACTAATTTATGTAGTACTAGGGTTTTTAGTGACCTGGATTTTTGGTGCCGGTGCATTAAATGCGTTGTCTACCAATGTTTGGTTCAATGTCATTTTCTTCCTTTTATTGATTGTTTTTGCCTTCTCATTTCTTGGAGCATTCGAAATTATGCTGCCGCAATCTTGGGCTAATAAAGTAGACAGCCAGGCAGATAGGGGAGGAATAGTTGGAATTTTATTTATGGCATTGGCACTTGCAATTGTATCGTTCTCTTGTACTGGACCTATTGTAGGGACATTATTGGTTGAAGCCGCTTCCAAAGGTGGTATAGCTCCAATTATAGGAATGTTTGGTTTTTCATTGGCATTAGCATTGCCATTCATGCTGTTTGCCATGTTCCCGGGTTGGTTACATTCGTTGCCAAAATCAGGCGGATGGCTTAACACGGTTAAAGTTGTGTTGGGTTTTCTTGAATTGGCTTTGGCTTTCAAATTTTTGTCGAATGCTGATTTAGTTTTGCAATTGCATTTATTAGAAAGAGAAGTTTTCCTAGCCATTTGGATTGCTATTTTTGGAGTTTTAGCCTTTTATTTATTCGGAAAAATTACTTTGCCGCACGATAGTCCTTTACCTCATATTTCTGTTGGTAGATTATCTTTTGGACTAGTTGTTTTAATGTTTACCATTTATTTAATTCCTGGACTATGGGGAGCACCGCTAAAATTAATCAATGCTTTTCCGCCACCAATGGAATATAGCGAAAGTCCAATGGGTTTTGGAGCTTCGGAAGTAACGGAATCGGCGGCTGTTTTGCCAGATGGAGCCAAAAGTGGACCACACGGTCTGGTCGTTTTTGATGATTATGAAAAAGGTCTGGCTTATGCCAAAACGGTAAATAAACCCATAATGCTAGATTTTACGGGTTATGCCTGTGTGAATTGTAGAAAAATGGAAAACAATGTTTGGTCTGATGCTCGTGTATTATCCCAATTGAAAAATGAAGTAGTTTTAATTTCGTTGTACGTAGATGATAAACGGGAATTGCCGAAAGAAGAACAATCTGTTTCTAAAACAACAGGAGCCGAAATCACAACAACAGGGGATAAGTGGACTGATTTCATGATTTCGAAATATAAAACAAATACTCAGCCTTTGTATGTGTTAACAGATTTGCAAGGTAAAAGTTTAAATGAAGACAAACCCACAATCAGTTATGTAGGAGTGGAGGAGTATGCAAGTTGGTTAAAAACCGGAATTTCCAAATTCAAAAAATAGAATCTCAAAGTATTTTTTAATATTCAAAACCTGTTCAATTCTTTGGGCAGGTTTTTTTTTGTTCTTTATTTAAATTTCAAAAAGGTACCACATCTCCGTATTTATTGTGGCAACAACGATTTAATAAAAACCACAAAAATTTTCATTAAATCGCAGTTAAGATGATTGTTCTTTTTCTCATGGCTGCTTGATTTAGACTTTGAAAACACAGTTATTTTTTTAGATAAAAAAACAGATCAAAGACCCGGAGTTACAAAGACATTCTATAGTTGCGCGTTGTCGAATTTGTTAGATATATTCTAAATTATTTTCCAATAAATTCAAAATGCAATGGTGTTATTTTGTTCGTTTTTACGGCCTTATTCCGTGCCGACACTTTATAAATGACTCTGCTTTAAAGTGTTAATTTCAAAAATAAGCAGTTCATCTTTGAGTTGAAAAAATAGTCTTGTAGCAATTTTTCAAATAATTGTATCGAAATAAAGGAGCAGAAGTTGATATATTCCGGTTTGCTTTTTCTTTTTATTGTTCCAAAAAACACAAAACAGGTAGTTGGTAGTTTTTTTAAATACTTTCATCGAAAACATTAAAAAAATGTTAATTGTATCTAAAAAATACAATAGCTTAGTAATCCGTTTGATAAAAATTAGATGGATTAAATGCTTTTTAACCTACAAAAAAAGCAATTTTTGAAACAAAAACTGTTACAAAATTCCAAATAAATAAGATAGATAGCCCCATTCTATTGATTTATTTTTTCACGATGTAAGCATACCGCGGTCATTATTTTATAATTTTTTAAGCAATCAATATGAAAACATTTCTACCCAAATCTGGATTACTGACTCTTGTTTTTTTAATTACGAATTTGTTTTTTGCAAGTGTGGCTTTTGGGCAGGCAACTGTATCAACTGATTTACTGGATTATCCGCCGGGGTCAACGGCTATTATTACGGGTTCTGGATTTCAGGCAGGTGAAACAGTTATTTTACTTGTAGAACATGTTGGGGAAGAACCTATGGGAACTGATCCACAGTATCACCAACCCTGGATAGTTGTTGCTAATAGTATTGGAAATATTGCAACTTCATGGTATGTTCCAACCGTTGAAGAAGGTGATGCTCTAGGAGCAACTTTTCTTTTAACTGCTGATGGGATGACTTCATTATTGCATGCAGAGGCAACGTTTACGGATGCGAATTACACATTTAATGCAACAGGTCTAACCGGCACTCCTCCTATCATAGTCGCATATAGGGTCTATACAACTTCGACTGGTCCAACTGGAATTTTTCTTACTAATACATTTAATTATCCTGGTCCCTCTACTTCAATAGCGGCAAGTAGTAGTCAAACTATTGAGTACAGCTACAGCAGCGTAACCATTTCTGGGCTCGTCTATAACGCCCCTGGCGGTACTCAAGTGGGTGCCAATGGAAATGGGGGTAATACTATAACATCTGCATATTGCACCGTACCGATAATTAGTTCACAGCCAACCAGCTCGTCTGTAACTTATGGTACAAATGCAACATTTTCAGTAGTAACAACGGGTAGTTCGCCATTTACTTACCAATGGCAGGAATTCATTTCTTCTTGGAATCCAATTACCAATGTTGGAATTTATTCAAATGCGACAACCTCTACATTAACATTAGCGACGCCAAGTGTCAGTATAAGTGGTAGAAAGTATCGTTGTATTATTACGAATGGATGTGGAAATGTAACTACTGATGGAAATGCTACAGTTAATATAATTAAAGCCAACCAAACCATCAGTTGGGCAACTCCTGCAGCCATTACTTACGGCACACTATTGAGTGCAACACAATTGAATGCAACTGCTCAAGGTACATTAACATATACACCGGCATCAGGTACTTTATTGAATGCAGGATCAAACCAGGTTTTAAGCGTAAGTGCATCAGCAACTGCAAATCATGAAGCAGCCGGCCCAACAACGGTTTTAATTAATGTGAATAAAGCCAACCAGACCATTACTTGGGCAAATCCAACCGCTATTAGTTATGGTACTTTATTGAGTGCAACACAATTGAATGCAACGGTTGCAGGTTCTGCTACAGCAGGAGCTTCAGCTCCCGGCGCATTAACGTATACACCAGCTTCAGTAACTTTATTAAATGCAGGAAGCCAGACCTTACAGGTAGATGCAGCACTAACTTCAAACTATAATGCTGCGACGAAACAAGTAACACTTATAGTGAATAAAGCGAACCAAATCATTAGCTGGTCAAACCCGCTAGACATAACGTATGGCACGGCATTGAGTTCAACACAATTGAACGCAACAGTAGCTGGAGTAGCAGGCGGATCAGCACCTGGTGCATTAACCTATTCTCCACTATCAGGTACTATATTAAATGCAGGATTAAATCAAACTTTAAGTGTAAGTGCAACGTTGACTCCAGACTATAATGCAGCTGGTCCTACAACTGCACAAATCAATGTAAATAAAGCAAATCAAAGCATCACACTAGGTAATTTAACCCAAAGCTATGATGGTACTGCTAAACCAGTCACTGCCACCACTTCTCCAATAGGAGGATTGAATGTGGTATCCATTACTTACAATGGCTCTGCAACACTTCCTATTAACGCAGGCTCTTATGCTGTAGTGGCAACATTGACTAATGGAAATTATCAAGCAGTAAATGCCACAGGAACATTGGTCATCAACAAGGCGACACCAACATTCACCAATCTTTCGGGCAGCCAAAGTATTACCTTTGGAACTTCATCTGTTTCTTTAGCCGGAACTATAAATGGAAGCACGGAACCAACAGGTACAATCACGGCAACTATTAATGGAGCAGCACAGAATACAACAAGAGGCACGGGTTCAAATACTGCTAATTTCAGCTTTAATTATCCTACTGCTTCACTAGGTGTTGCATCTTCTCCATATACAATTAGTTATTCTTATCCGGGTGATACTAACTTTGAAGCCATTACGGATGTTACAAAAACAGTAACTGTAAATAAAGCTACAGCTACTATTTCTCTAAGCAATTTAAGTCAAATCTATAATGGTACTCCTAAATCGGCAACAGCAACAACCTCTCCAAGCTTACTCACAGTAGTTTCCATTACTTACGATGGTTCAGCAACACCTCCAACTAATGCAGGTTCTTATGCAGTAATAGCTTCGTTAAATAATGCCAATTACCAGGCAACAAATGCAACAGGGACATTAGTAATTGCAAAAGCGACAGCTACCTTAACATTGGATACTGCCACGCTTAATCAAACATATGACGGATCTGCTAAGGTGGTAACTGCTACTACAAACCCTTCTGGGCTTGGTGCTATATCGTTAACATACAACGGATTGCCAGCTCCTCCAACTAATGCAGGTAGTTATCCAATAGTTGCCTCTTTAACCAATGCTAACTATCAGGCAACAAATACCACAGGTACATTGTTAGTTTCAAAAGCAACACCAGCTTTTTCTAATCTTACAGCCAGCCAAAGTATTAGTTATGGTACTTCATTAATTACTTTATCAGGTAAGATTACTGCAGGAACTTTGATTCCTACCGGATCGGTAAGTGTAACGGTAGATGGTACAGGTCAAACAGGAACGATAAACTCTTCAGATGGCACATTTAGCTTAATTGTAAATACTTCTTCAATTACTGCTTCTGCCACTCCTTATAGTATTAATTATAATTATACAGCTACTGTTAATTTCAGTGCAAAATTAGATAACTCAACTTCTCTTACTGTAAATAAAGCCAGTGCTACTATCACTTTAGGAAGTCTGTCGCAAACGTATGATGGTACTGCTAAAGCTGCTACGGCGACTACTAGTCCTACCGGATTGAATACAGTAAATATTTCTTATAGCCAAAGTGGTTCAGCAGTAATATCTCCTACCAATGCAGGTAATTATGATGTGACAGGCACTTTAACCAATACTAATTATACGGCTTCCACTGCTACAGGGACTTTGATAATTAATAAAGCTACACCGAGTTTCTCTGCTATTACTGCAAGCCAAAGCATCACTTATGCTACAAGTGCTATAACTCTAAGCGGAAAAATAAGTGCTGGTTCTTCAATACCGACTGGTTCAATAATTATTTCAATTAATGGGGTATCATCTTCTGTAGCAATTAAGCAAACAGGCGGGTCAAACGTTGTGGGAACATTCAATTTAATTTTTAACACCTCTTTAATCAATGCCAGTGCTATTCCGTATATCATTAAGTACGAATATAATGGTGACAATAACTTTGGTTTAATTCAAGATATTTCAACAGCGGTGACTGTAAATAAAGCCGCAGCAGTTATAACTGTTAATCCTTACAGTGTTACTTATGATAGTTTAGCTCATACTTCTACATTTACAGCGGTTGGAGTAGAAACTATTCCAGTAGACCTTACCGGATTGATCACAGTTACCGGAACCATGCATACCAATGCAGCGACCTATAATGGCGATGCTTGGAGTTTTGCAGGAAACACCAACTACGCTGCAACCAGCGGAACGGTAAATAATGCAATCGGAAAAGCCACAACAGTAACTGCCGTTACTATCGCTGCGGGTCCATTTGCTTACACAGGTGTTGCACTAATACCTGCAACAGTAACAGTAACAGGTCCTGGTTCATTAAGCCTTACACCGACTGCGAATTATGTAAACAACACCAATGCAGGAGTAGCGACAGCTTCTTATAAATATGCAGGAGATGATAACTACTTAACATCAACTGACAGCAAGAACTTTACGATTGGTAAAGCAGCGACTATTACCACGGTAACAGTACCTGCAGGTCCTTACGCTTACACAGGTGTTGCACAAACACCTGCAACAGTAACAGTAACAGGACCTGGTTCATTAAGCCTTACACCGACTGCGAATTATGTAAACAACACTAATGCAGGAGTAGCGACAGCTTCTTATACATATGCAGGAGATGATAACTACTTAACATCAACTGACAGTAAGAACTTTACGATTGGTAAAGCAGCGACTATTACCACGGTAACAGTACCTGCGGGTCCATTTGCTTACACAGGTGTTGCACAAATACCTGCAACAGTAACAGTAACAGGTCCTGGTTCATTAAGCCTTACACCGACTGCGAATTATGTAAACAACACCAATGCAGGAGCAGCGACAGCTTCTTATACATATGCAGGAGATGATAACTACTTAACATCAACTGACAGTAAGAACTTTACGATTGGTAAAGCAGCGACTATTACCACGGTAACAGTACCTGCAGGTCCTTACGCTTACACAGGTGTTGCACAAACACCTGCAACAGTAACAGTAACAGGACCTGGTTCATTAAGCCTTACACCGACTGCGAATTATGTAAACAACACTAATGCAGGAGTAGCGACAGCTTCTTATACATATGCAGGAGATGATAACTACTTAACATCAACTGACAGCAAGAACTTTACGATTGGTAAAGCAGCGACTATTACCACGGTAACAGTACCTGCGGGTCCATTTGCTTACACAGGTGTTGCACAAACACCTGCAACAGTAACAGTAACAGGTCCTGGTTCATTAAGCCTTACACCGACTGCGAATTATTTAAACAACACCAATGCGGGAGTAGCGACAGCTTCTTACACATATGCAGGAGATGATAACTACTTAACATCAACTGACAGCAAGAACTTTACGATTGGTAAAGCAGCGACTATTACCACGGTAACAGTACCTGCGGGTCCTTACGCTTACACAGGTGTTGCACAAATACCTGCAACAGTAACAGTAACAGGTCCTGGTTCATTAAGCCTTACACCGACTGCGAATTATGTAAACAACACCAATGCAGGAGCAGCGACAGCTTCTTATACATATGCAGGAGATGATAACTACTTAACATCAACTGACAGTAAGAACTTTACGATTGGTAAAGCAGCGACTATTACCACGGTAACTGTACCTGCGGGTCCATTTGCTTACACAGGTGTTGCACAAATACCTGCAACAGTAACAGTAACAGGTCCTGGTTCATTAAGCCTTACACCGACTGCGAATTATGTAAACAACACCAATGCGGGAGTAGCGACAGCTTCTTACACATATGCAGGAGATGATAACTACTTAACATCAACTGACAGCAAGAACTTTACGATTGGTAAAGCAGCGACTATTACCACGGTAACAGTACCTGCGGGTCCATTTGCTTACACAGGTGTTGCACAAATACCTGCAACAGTAACAGTAACAGGTCCTGGTTCATTAAGCCTTACACCGACTTCGAATTATGTAAACAACACCAATGCGGGAGTAGCGACAGCTTCTCATACATATGCAGGAGATGATAACTACTTAACATCAACTGACAGCAAGAACTTTACGATTGGTAAAGCAGCGACTATTACCACGGTAACAGTACCTGCGGGTCCATTTGCTTACACAGGTGTTGCACAAATACCTGTAACAGTAACAGTAACAGGTCCTGGTTCATTAAGCCTTACACCGACTGCGAATTATGTAAACAACACCAATGCAGGAGTAGCGACAGCTTCTTATACATATGCAGGAGATGATAACTACTTAACATCAACTGACAGCAGGAACTTTACGATTGGAAAGAAAACTGCTTCTGTAACACCGTCAGCAGGTCAGACTAAAGTATACGGATCAGTAGATCCTAAACTGACAGGTTCCACCAGTGGCTTTGTGTCCACTGATAATGTAGTGGCAACATATAGCAGATTAGCGGGTGAGACTGTAGTTGGATCACCATATGCTATCAGTGCGGTACTTACTCCTGCTGTAGTATTAAATAACTATACTATTACTTACAACACTGCGAACTTCGCCATTACGCCACTTGCAGTAACGGTAACAGCAAATTCAGGTCAGAGCAAAGTATATGGTTCGGTAAATCCTGCGGCTTACACATACACTTCAGCCCCTGCAGTAGGATCAGCATTGGCTAATGGCGAATCGATCAGCTTTACAGGAGCGTTGTCAAGAGTATCCGGTGAGAATGTTGGTAGCTATGCAATCACACAAGGAGCACTAGATAATACAAACTACAGTATTTCCTATATTGGTTCCAACTTCTTAATTACACAAAGACCAATTACAATTACAGTAAATAGTGGTCAGACCAAAACCTATGGTACCCTTGATCCATTGCCATTTACGTATGTTGTTGGAGGAAGTGGATTAGCAGCCAGTGATGAGTTTACTGGAGCTTTGACAAGGGTTACTGGAGAGACAGTTCTGGGAAGTCCCTATGCAATTAGCCAGGGTAGTTTCACTATTCGCAACAGCACAACTCTGTCATCAGCCTATAGTAATTATAACCCAACAGTTATTGGTGCAAACTTTACCATTACTCAGGCATCTAATACACTCACCCTAACCCTGAGTGGTTCACAAGTACGCTATATGGATAATGTTACCTTTACAGCGATAATTAAACCACTGAATACGGCAACTCCGCTTACCGGTACAGTTACATTTACTATTGGAGGCATTAACTATCCAGCGTTAACAAATGCTACTGTAGTGCCGATCCCTGGTTCAATTGATGGTTCAGTACAGGCGATGGTGATCATGCAATTGCCGGCAGCAGTAATGCCAAGTACAACAGCATATGATGTAAAGGCTACTTTTACAAGTACCAATTCAAATTATGCATCAGGTGCTAATCAAACCAAAACAATTCGGGTAGACGCAAGAAACGCAAGTCCTTATAATGCATCCGGATTCTATACAGGCACTGGTTTTGCCTGGACAACAGGGCCTAGTACCAGCACTGCAACTGTTACGCTATCTGCAGTTATTAAAGACCTTAATAGTCCATCTGGTGATGTCCGTGGTTCTAAAGTTTCTTTCTTTCTTCTAAGCGGGGGCACGCTAACACCTATTTCAAGTGCACAAAACCTGCCTGTAGGGTTAATTGATGTTACAGATGGTAGTGTTGGTGCAGCAAGTGCAATTGCCCAGTTAAATATTGGTTCATTAAATTCCCAAAGCTTCCAGATAGCTGTAAAAGTTACAGGAGCCTATACCAATAATCCATACGATGCGCTTTCTCAGTCAATTGTTACGGTTTCAAAACCAGTGACCGGAGGGTTTATTACAGGTGGTAGCAGCCTTAAGAATCAAAACTCATCAGGATATATTAAGGGCGCTAGTGGTATAAATACGGATTACCAATTTGATATTCAGTACAATAGTTCAGGGACCAATCCAAAAGGAAAAGTGAATATCATGGTTCGCAGTTATTATGATAGGACGGGAATCCTTGATTCTAAATTGCATACCTATTTTATCCGGACAAATGCCATTGCTTTGTTGGCCGTTAGTAATCCTTTAGCAACAGGTACCTTCAGTGCTAAGGCAAATATGGAAGAACAACTTATTGATGGCACCATGGTCTCTGTAGAAAGCGGGGCTACCTTCGAAATGGTAGCATTTCAAAATGCTTGTAACCAACAAATTGCCATTACCTATTACAGAAAAGCAGGTGGAATCTGGTTCTCTAGCAATTGGAATGCGATAACAGCAAAGACTGCACTACAAGCTGTGAATACAGGTAGCAGTGTCTATGTTTCAGGTGGAGGAACAAGTACAACACCAACAACCTCTGCTAGAGGTGGCGAAATGGTAGCGTCAGTTGAGACAACTGCTGTAAAAAGTCCTGTTGTAACAGTAGAGAAAGAACTATCTGAGCTTGAACCATTCAGTATCACTGCATATCCAAACCCATCAGCTCACTATTTTAGTATTGAAGGCAGAGGGGGTTCCACTGAAAAAACGGAAGTGTTTGTATTTGATATGCTTGGAAGAATGGTGAAACACATTGCTACTAATGATGGTCAAGAAATCAAGTTTGGAGAAGAATTACCATCAGGATCTTATATTGCAATAGTCAGCCAAGGTAGTAACCAAAAAACGCTCAGACTTATAAAACAGTAATAGTTATTTTACAAACAAATTTTAAACCAACTCCATTTCAATTTTTATTGGGATGGGGTTTTTTATGTGATGATTAACCCAGATGGCTTTTTAAAATGAGTTGCTTTATAGCCACAATAATACAATTAGAACTGTAAACATTTTATAAGAAAAACTTAAAAATAAATTAACATCTGCTGTATTTGGTAAGAATTTTTATCTTTAAAGCTTATTTAAATAAATAATCATGAAAAAAATATTTGGTATTTCTCTTTTTCTATTGAGCGTGGTGCTATACTCGCAAAATGAAAAGGTAAATTATGTCGCTGAAAATTACACCAAAAAAGAAGTACATATAAAAATGCGTGATGGCGCAGAGTTATTTACATCTATTTACACCCCTAAAGATGTTTCCAAAAAGTATCCGATCATCATGCAGAGGACTCCCTATAATTGCGCCCCTTATGGAGAAAACCAGTTCAAGAAAAGTATTTCCCCAAGCGAAACGATGATGAAGGAGGGGTATATAGTAGTCTATCAGGATGTCCGTGGCCGTTTCATGAGTGATGGTTTATATGATAATATGCGCGCTTTTATTCCCAATAAGAAAAACAAAAAAGATGTTGATGAGGCCTCAGATACCTATGATACTATAGACTGGCTGATAAAAAATGTCTCTCACAATAATGGCAATGTAGGTACTTGGGGAATTTCCTATCCTGGATTTTATGCCACTTATTCTTTGCTGAGCAATCATCCGGCATTGAAAGCGGTTTCGCCACAGGCTTGTATTTCCGATTTCTTTTTTGATGATTTTCATCATAACGGCGCTTACTTATTGAGCTATTGGAAAGCGACACCACTATTTGGACCTCAAAAAGAAAAACGAACTACAGAGCCTTGGTATAAATTTCCAAATACCGGAACGGCTGATGATTACCAATTTTATTTAGATGCAGGTCCATTATCTAATTTGGATAGCTATTATGGAAAAGAAAATGAATTTTGGCAACAACTAAAAGAGCATTCCAGTTACGATAGTTTTTGGCAAAAAAGAGGAATACTGCAACATTTAAAAAATATTAAACCTGCTGTGATGACAGTAGGAGGGTGGTTTGATGCCGAAGATTTATACGGACCATTAAACACCTACAATGCCATTGAAAAAAACAGTAAAAATTACAATACCATCGTTATGGGACCATGGAGTCATGGGGATTGGGCAAGAAATCAGGCCCAGCAGGTAATTGGTAATATTAATTTTGGTGATAGTATTTCTGGCTTTTATCAAAAAAATATTGAAGCTAATTTCTTTCGTCATTTTTTAAAAAATAATGGGAAAGGGGAAAATAAATTGCCAGAAGCCTATGTTTTTGACACCGGGAAAAAAGCATGGCAAACGTTCTCCATATGGCCTCCTCAAAAGTCGGAAAAACAAGATTTCTTTATGCAAGGCAATCGATTGTCGAAAGCGGCGAATGATAATGAAGCTTTTGAAGAATTTATTAGTGATCCCAAAAAACCGGTTCCGTCATCTGAAGATATCAATCAAAAAGGGATAACGCCAAGGAAATACATGACAGACGATCAGCGCTTTTCGGCAAGACGTCCTGATGTTGTGGTTTTTGAAACTGAAATTTTAAATGATGACATCACATTAGCAGGAGAAATACTGGCTAAACTTAAAGTTTCAACTACTGGTACTGATGCTGATTGGATTGTTAAAGTAGTAGATGTTTTTCCAAAGGATGAGCCGGAAACAAAGGAAATTGCGCCGTACCTGAAAATGAGCAATTATCATATGATGGTGCGCAGCGAAGTGATGCGAGGAAGTTTTAGAAATAGTTTTTCAAGTCCGGAGCCTTTTATCCCAAATCAAAAAACAGCGGTAAACATTAAATTGCAGGATGTTTTTCATACTTTTAAAAAGGGACATAAAATCCAGATTCAGGTTCAGAGTACTTGGTTTCCATTAATTGATTTGAATCCGCAAACCTTTGTTGATAATATATTCTATGCTAAACCTGAAGATTTTAAAAAACAGACGCATCGAATTTACAATGATTCTAAAATTGAATTTTCTATTTTAAAATAAGTAATCGTTACAAAGATTAGTCTGGTGCATTTTAATATTCTTCAGCTATCTGTAGTCGATTAAAAACAATAAAAAATACGGTGTTATTGAAATTAATTGTATAAAAAAAAACACTCTGAAAATTAGTTTCCAGAGTGTTTTTTAATTTATTATAAAAACTATTTACAAACATTCTCCATGTTGGGAAATATCTAAACCTAATTCTTCTTTTTCTTCGGAAACTCTTAAAGGAGTGATTTTATTTACAATAAAGAATAAAGCATAGGAAGCTGCGAATGCAAATACCGAAACAAGTACCAATGCTTTTAATTGAATTAAAAATAAGGTAGCATCACCAAAAATTAAACCTTGGTTATCTCCAACAATCGCATTTACAGATTTTGAAGCAAATACACCGGTCAAAAGCATACCTACCATACCACCAACACCGTGACAGGCAAATACATCCAAGGCATCATCAATTTTACCTTTAGGGAATTTACTCACCACAAGATTGCTTACAATACTGGCAATAATACCAATTGCAATTGCATGAGGAATGCTTACGAATCCGGCAGCAGGTGTGATAGCTACTAAACCCACAACAGCACCGATACAAGCTCCCATCGCAGAGAGTTTGTGTCCAAGAATTTTATCAAGGAATACCCATCCCATTGCAGCAGCAGCAGCAGCGACTGTTGTAGTTCCTAAAGCTTGTGCAGCGAGACTTCCGGCTCCCACAGCAGATCCTGCATTGAAACCGAACCAACCGAACCATAGTAAACCTGTTCCTAATAATACATAGGTAATACGAGCAGGATTTGCCTTTTGCACTTTTCTTTTTCCTAAGAAAATAGCACCGGCAAGAGCAGCCCATCCTGCACTCATGTGTACTACGGTTCCTCCGGCAAAATCCAACACACCCCATCCGAAGAATAATCCATCTGGATGCCAAGTCATGTGGCATAAAGGTGCGTAAACGAATAATATAAATAAAACCATAAATAACAAGTAAGCCCAGAAACGAACACGTTCTGCAAAAGCGCCTGTGATTAAAGCTGGTGTAATAATTGCAAATTTTGCTTGAAATAAAGCAAACAAGATCATTGGAATGGTCGGGGCCAGTTCCCAAGCAGTGTTAGCACTTACTCCTTGAAAAAATAAGTTTGGCATTGGATTTCCAATAAATCCGCCTATTGTTGGGCCAAAACACAATCCAAAACCAACAACAACCCAAAGCACTGTTACTATAACCATGGCCATAAAACTCTGTAATACGGTACTAATTACATTCTTTTTACCTACCATTCCGCCATAAAAGAATCCAAGTCCCGGAGTCATTAATAATACAAGCGCTGTGGCAACTATCATCCAAGCGGTATCTCCTGTATCTAATTTTAATGCAACAACGTGGTCACCTAGTGCTGTAGATTGAACAAACAGCTGAATTGAAAAAATGGATAATACTAGAATTGTGATCAATATCACACTTAAAATAATCTTTCGCATAGTTTTTAGTTTTAATTTTCGATAAAAATATAAAATGATTAGAAACCCCTATAAAAAAATAGGTGTATTTTTTTATTTTTATTGATTTTTCAATTTACCCCCTATTATTTTATAGGTATGTTAGAATCAAATGCATAATTTAATGATTTGTTAATCTTGGTTTTATAAATAATGGGTATTTTGGAAATATTTTTCGGGAGTTTTAGAGTATGCCTAATTTTATAAAGGTAGTTACAAACTCATACCATTTTATCTTTGAAATCACTGTGTTGTTTTTTTATCAATTGCCTCAGGTTTTAACCAGCGGATTGGAATATATAAAGTTGATTGGCTTCAGCCAAAATGGGTTCTATAATTTTGGCTAAAACCAATAACAGCACTTGAAATCTTAAATTTCATTGGTTAAAACTAACGACAATTCATATTAATTCTAATTATAGCTTATATCCATAAATTTGTTAAAGTAAATTCTAACTAAAAATGATATTAATTGTATTTAAGGGCTAGTATGCAACATAATAATGATATAAAAAAAAATGCACCAAATACTTAGATAGTATTGGCACATTTTTCACAAAAACAAACAAATTATTTATTTTAAAATATGTTGGCTTAAAATTTTATAGACTTCATTTATATTATTACTTCCTTTTCCAAATTGTTTCGAAATTGGAGTGCTCTCACTGTTTAGCCAAATTTTTAATTCAGCATCCATATCCAGTATTCCGGCACTTTCTTTGGAGAATTTTTTGATGCTCGAATAAGGGATTGACATATAATCGACTTTAGTTCCAACCAATTGTTTCTCCACTAAAATTAAACGTTTATTAGTAAAAATAAACATATCCCGAATAAGTTTATACGCTTTTTCAATTTTTTCTCCATCAATTAAGATTGGCTCAAATTCATTCGAAACATTTTCAATATTCACTTCAGATGCATTGCCTAAAATGGCATTAAATAGACCCATTGTATTACTTTATTTTTGATTGTATTTTGTTTTATATCGGTCGTTCAGCTTTGTTTGATGCGTCTCCAGACTGATCATCCTGCCTTGGATAAAAGCATTGGTCAATTTATTTGTTCTCATATCTAAAGCATCACCTTCAGAAACAAATAGTGTAGCGTCTTTTCCTTGTTCTAAGGTACCACATTGCGAATCAATTCCAAGTATTTTAGCAGTATTTGACGTTATTAATTGCAAAGCCTGTTCTTTATCCAGTCCGTAAGCAGCGCATGTACCTGCTAAAAATGGTAAATTTCTAGTATTCATTCTTTCATGGGCGCCGCTGTTTTCTAGACCTACAAGAACACCTTTCTCGGTTAATAATTTAGCTGCTTTGTATGGTAAATCAATATCATGATCATCATTTTCTGGCATATCATGAACTCTTCTTAGTAAGACGCCAATATTATTTTTTTGTAATAATTCGGCAGTTTTGTATGCTTCATATCCGCCAACAATGACCATTTTTTTAATATCATTTTCTTTGGCAAATTGCACCGCATCTATAATTTGTTTTTCTTCATTGGCATGAACAAACAGCGTTTGACTTCCGTCATGTAGACCTTTTGTGGATTCTAAAACTATATTTCTTTCTTTTGAACTATCGCCAAAATAGGCTTTTGCATTAGATAAAAATCCAGATAATTCTAAAACTTGTTTAGTATAATCTTTATTGGCTTCTATACTTCCTGGTTCTGCCCACCATCCACTTCTTTTAAAGGTTGATGGGAAATTGATATGAATTCCATCGTTTTCTTTTATAAGTGCATCTTTCCAGTGCCAGGCATCCAGTTGAACAATGGAGGAAGAACCAGAAATAACTCCGCCTCTCGGCGTGATTTGAGCCATTAAAATTCCGTTTGGTCTTACAGTCTCTATTACTTTAGAATCGGCTGTGTAAGCAACAATACTTCTTACGTGAGGTTTCATGGCACCAATTTCATCTTCATCATCAGAAGATTTTATGGCATCAATCTCAACTAAACCTAATGTAGAATTGGGAGCTATAAATCCGGGATAAACGTGTTTTCCACTGGCATCAATTGTGACATCGTATGCACCTGTGGCTAATCGGATGACTCTGGCATCTGCAACCAACGTGATTTTCCCGTCTACAAATGCGATGGCGCTGTTCTCAATCACTTCACCATTACCTATGTGTGCTGTGCCATTGAGAATTAAAACAGATTTTGATTGTTTAACAGCAGGCGTTTGTTGTGCCTGTGTAAGTATTGATACACTAAAGACCAATATTAAAAGATATATTTTTTTACTAATCATGTTTATAGGTTTTTTAGAATTGCTATGCTTTATCATAAAAGTACGGTTTTTGAAATTTAGATGCATTGGATTATTCTTCTAAAGTATCACAATCATATTCTTTTTTCTCCGTTTTTTTAGGTTCTTGCGTGGTCATGCCCTTATTTTTTTCTTGCAATAATTGGCCTATTAGCTCACTTCTTTCTTTAGCAATTGCTATTCTTTGTGCCTCATCTTTTTGGGCATCGTAATACACAATACCTTCAATTAAGGTTTTTTCAGCTTTGGCGTAAATTGATAACGGATTGAAATTCCATAATACGATATCAGCATCTTTCCCCACTTTGATACTTCCTACTTTATCATCAATATGCAATAATTTAGCAGGATTCAAAGTCACAAATTTCCATGCATCTTCTTCGGAAATATTGCCGTATTTCACTGCTTTTGCTGCTTCCTGGTTTAATCTTCTTGACATTTCAGCATCATCAGAGTTGTAGGCGACTACAATTCCGGCATTGTGCATAATAGGTCCGTTGAAAGGAATGGCGTCATTTACTTCAAATTTATAAGCCCACCAATCCGAGAAAGTAGAGGCTCCAACACCGTGTTCTTTCATTTTATCGGCAACTTTATAGCCTTCAAGAATGTGAGTGTAGGTATTAACTCTGAAATCAAATTTTTCAGCTACATTCATCAACATCAAAATTTCAGATTGCACATAAGAATGACAAGAAATGAAACGTTCTTTGTTTAATATTTCGGCTAATGTTTGTAGTTCTAAATCTACTCTTGGCGCTTTCCCTTTTGTTTTTTTACCACCAGAATTATAAGCTTTCCAAGCTAAGTCATATTCTTTGGCGCGTTGAAAATAATCAGTAAAAACTTGTTCGACACCCATTCTGGTTTGTGGGAAACGTGTAGGGTTTACGTTACCCCAATTGGATTGTTTTACATTTTCTCCCAAAGCAAATTTTATGAATCCTGGTTGATCTTTGTACAGCATTTCTTCTGCAGCTGCTCCCCATTTCCATTTTACAATAGCTGAACGTCCACCAATAGGATTGGATGAGCCATGCAACAATTGTGAAGTGGTTACGCCACCTGCTAATTCTCTGTAAATATTAATGTCTTCAGAATTCACTACATCCTGAATCGTAACTTCAGCGCTCGAGTTGTGTCCGCCTTCGTTAACACCGTTTGAAATGGCTATATGTGAATGTTCATCAATAATTCCGCTGGTTAAATGTTTTCCTTTGGCATCAACAACTGTAGCAAATGCATCAGTAATGTTTTTCCCAATAGAGGCTATTTTTCCGTTTTTGACCAAAACATCTGTTTCTTCTAAAATACCGTCTTTTTCATTGGTCCAAACCGTCGCATTTTTAAAAAGTATTGTTTCTGCGGTAGGTTTCTTCATGTTACCATAAGCAACATTTGGAAATGTTGTAGGGATAATCATATTGTTCTTTTCAATTTTAGAGGAATCAACCGCTTTCACAAATGGAGCCGTTTTTACCGCTGACCATTTAACTTCATTTCCATTGAATAAAACCGCTTTTCCGGAGAGATTTTGAGTGTCTTCGATGTATCCAATTAATCTTGTGAAACTAGTTTTAGTAGAATCATTTGGTTTAATAACTGTGGAAATCCAATTATTGGTCATCGTAAGTTTCGACTTTATCTTTTTGGAATCTACTGTTGTGATTTCTGATTTTGGTGCAGTAATCTCTCCATCAATTTTCCATTTGTATTTTTCAGCGTTAATAGTCAAATCATAATTTCCACGAATGTCCTTCGTTGCAATATCGTTGACAACAAATTTGTTTCCTTGAACCCAGTTTTCATACAGCACTGTTTTTTCTTCGAAAATTTCTCCGGAAGTAATCACAAAATTGGCTAAACTTCCTGTTTTCAAAGTTCCCATTTCATTGCTTTTTCCTAAAAGAGCAGCAGGAATTGTTGTCAAAGCTTCTAATGCTTTTGTTTTATCAAAACCATATTTGATAGCTCTTAAAAGATTGGGTCTGAAATCTTCCATCTTCTTTAATTTGTCTGTCGTCAAAGCGAAGACAATTCCATTATCGGATAAAACTTTAAGATTGGTAGGCGCTTGGTTCCAAAAACGCAAATCTTTCAATTCCATTTGGTTCGCTTGGTTCGGATCAGAAACATCGTATGCTTCAGGGAAATTGACAGGAATAATGAATTTTGAATTCGTTTTTTTGATTTCTTCAATGCGTTCAAATTCATTTCCATTTCCTTTCAAAACATAATTTAAGCCAAATTCTTTCGCTATTTTGGAAGCCCGTAGACTGTTTAATTTGTCTTCAGAAGCAAATATTTGGATTAGTTTTTCATTATTTGCTAAGGCTTCCAAGGATAAATCTTTGGTTGTTGAATTTCCTTTTTTATACCAGTCTAAATCATAATACATTTGGCGTAAAAGTGCCATCATTCCCATTAAAGAACTAGGATACGATTGATTTGTAGTTACACTTTTAGTAAATGCAAAGTGATTGGTCACTTTATCGGATAGCAATTGATTCTTTTTTTCAAAGTTATTCAAAGCGATTAAGGTTCCTGATCCGCGGGCGATTCCGTCCGGAATATGCGTTCCTACAACACCAAATCCAGCTTTCAATAATTCTTCGGCTTTAGTTTGGTCGTATTTAAAAGCTTCGTAGGCATTCATTTCTGAACGAATGCTTTCATTCCAATAAAAACCGGGTCTTTTCGTATCATACAACGGATTTCTTTCGGTAGTTCCTTTTGGTTTTTCGATTCCAAAACTGGTGTATATATCAATAAAGGAAGGATAAATGGATCTTCCGTCTAAGTTGATGGTTGTGCAATTTTTAGGAATTGAAATGTTTGTTCCAACACCAATTACTTTTCCGTTTTGAATCAGTAAAGTACCTTTTTCAATTACTTGTGTTGGTGTTACATAGATTTTTGCATTGGTAAATGCGGTAAAATTGCTGGTTTTGTTTTGAACACTTTCATTATTAGGAAAGTATTCCTGTGCATAAGTTTTTGGCAGTAAAAAACTGAAAAAGAACAGAAGTACGATTTTTTTCATAGTAGGGTTTATAATTATTCTCTAAAAGTAGAAAAATGTTAATAGTATACCTTTAATTTTTTTAATTTTAACATTTTGTTTTTCCGAAAAATCTATCATATTGGACTATAATGCGCAGTATTTTAAGTTTTTTTTATGAAATTTTGGTTATTCACTATTTTATTGGAATTTATGTAAGATTTATAATAATAATAAGAAAAGTTTTCTCTAATTTTAGAATCAAATAAGGACAGATGCTAGTTAAAGTTTTCGGAAGTGCCGTTTTTGGAGTTGAAGCTACAACCATTACAGTTGAAGTAAATATTGATAAAGGAATTGGTTATCATTTAGTTGGCTTGCCAGATAATGCGATTAAAGAAAGCAGTTACAGGATTGCCGCTGCTCTCAAAAATAATGGGTACGCGATGCCTGGAAAAAAAATCACGATTAATATGGCACCCGCTGATTTGCGTAAGGAAGGGTCCGCTTACGACTTGACTTTGGCAATTGGTATTCTGGTGGCTTCCGCCCAAATTAAAGCAGATGAAATTGATAAATATATCATCATGGGTGAACTTTCACTTGATGGTGGCTTGCAACCTATCCGTGGTGCTTTACCAATAGCTATAAAAGCGAAAGAGGAAGGATTTAAAGGCTTTTTTCTTCCAAAGCAAAATGTAAAAGAAGCAGCAATCGTTGCCGGTTTAGATGTGTATGGAGTAGAAAATCTGCAAGAAGTTATTGATTTCCTCGAAGGAAAAGGAACTTTGGAACCGACAACTATTGATACGCGAGCTGAATTTTATAAAACGTTAGATTTTCCAGAATTCGATTTTAGTGATGTGAAAGGGCAGGAGTCTATAAAAAGATGTATGGAAATTGCTGCTGCCGGAGGACATAATATTATATTGATTGGTCCTCCAGGAGCAGGGAAAACAATGCTTGCCAAGCGTTTGCCAAGTATTTTACCGCCAATGACCTTACGAGAAGCATTAGAAACTACCAAAATTCATAGTGTTGCAGGTAAATTGAAAGAAGTTGGTTTAATGAATCAAAGACCGTTTCGCAGTCCGCACCATACTATTTCAAATGTTGCACTTGTTGGGGGAGGGAGTTATCCGCAACCTGGCGAAATTTCTATGGCGCACAATGGCGTTTTGTTTCTGGATGAATTGCCGGAATTCAAACGTGATGTGTTGGAAGTGATGCGTCAACCTCTGGAAGATAGAGAAGTTACGATTTCCAGAGCCAAGTTTACGGTTACTTATCCTTCCTCTTTTATGCTGGTGGCGAGTATGAATCCGAGTCCGAGTGGTTTTTTCAACGATCCGGATTCACCTCAAACGTCTTCGCCACATGAAATGCAACGGTATTTGAGTAAGATTTCGGGGCCTTTATTAGACCGAATAGATATTCATATTGAAGTAACTCCAGTTCCTTTCGAGAAATTATCCGATGACCAAAAAGCAGAAAGCAGTGTTGATATTCGAAAAAGAGTGACTGCAGCAAGAGAAATTCAAACCGAACGCTTTGAGCAAATGGAAAATATCCATTACAATGCCCAAATGAATACCAAACACATTCGGGAATATTGTGCCTTGGACGATGTTTCGAAACAGTTATTGAAAACCGCAATGGAACGATTGAATCTTTCGGCACGGGCCTACGATCGTATTTTGAAAGTGGCACGCACGATTGCTGACCTTGATGCGGCTCCAATAGTAATTTCGTCCCACATTGCGGAAGCCATCCAGTATAGAAGTTTGGATCGAGATGGTTGGTTGGGATAGTTTAGATTTAAGATTTTTGATCAACGATTTTTGATTTTAGATGTTTCACCTCTGCAAAATTGATACGATTGCTAGCGCGAGCGTCCCGCTCGTGCCTATTACAAATTTATAGTGATTTACTTTTGTTAATGTTCACGAGCACCAAAAAAGAAAACTATAGAAATAAATATGTCAAAAAAGAGATTTCGATAGAAATCTCTTTTATTTTTGCCAAATGTTAGAAATTCTTTACCAAGACGAATATATTATTGCAATTAATAAACCAAGTGGACTGTTGGTCCACAAATCATTTTACGCGCGCGATGCAAAAGTGTTTGCTATTCAAGAATTGAGAAATCAAATAGGAGGGCGACATGTTTATCCTATTCATCGGTTAGATCGCAAAACATCTGGTGTCTTGTTATTTGCTTTGGATGCAGCCGTTTTAAAAATTATGAATGATCGTTTTGCCACACGCGAAGTCGAAAAAAAATACTTAGCAATTTTACGTGGTTGGTCACCCGAAGAACTAACGATTGATTATGATTTAACCAATGATGATGGCATTATACAAAATGCAATAACCTACTTTCAGCGATTGCAAACGACCGAAATTGAGTTAGAATTTAATAATAAATCATCGTCACGATATTGTTTGATAGAAGCGATTCCTGAAACGGGACGCATGCATCAATTACGAAAACATTTCAAACATATTTTTCATCCCATTTTAGGAAGTCGTCCACATGGTTGTAATAAACAAAATAAATTATGGTTGGAGAATTTTGAACTGAAAGGAATGATGCTTCATGCGCATCAGTTAATTTTTAATCACCCAATAACAAATGAACAACTTATCTTGAATGCAAAGATTAACGAAGAGTTTAGCAGAGTAGGCACTATTCTTAATCTAGATTTGAATACGTATGAATAGCATACTAGTTTGTAAAGTAATGCTTTAATTTATTTTTGTATTTTGAAACAACAACTTTTAGCATAAAGAGGAACAGATTTTTGATTAATTCTTGAGACATTTACGAAAAAAGACGGGAGACTTTTATATCGTTTGCGATTTTTAAGGATTTAAATTAAAAGATCAAAGTCTTGAGACTTTGCCGGAGCTGGGGAAAGCATAAGTGGATGAAAGTCAGAGACTTTATGGAGTTTTAGTTTTAATAACAAATTTATAAAATTGCTCAAAGTAAGAGACATTTGCGCAGCATTCACGAGAAATTTATTTTTTATAAGAATACTTTGCTGAGCTGGTTAATCATATCTTGAAATCTTGCGTTCAAAGCGTGCTAATAATTCTTCAAATATAAATACTTCGCGCTTGGCGCGGTTCAGGATTTTGTTTTCTCTTAATGCAGCAGAACGCTTTCTTTTTTAGTCATAAATTTCTCTTTTTAAATACCTTAACAAGATGATGAAAATCAACAATGATGCTACCGTAAATTTAGTTCACCTGCTGTTTCACACAACTTGTAAAACCCAAATTAGATTCAAAATAGCAAACAGAAATATAAAACAATAAAAACGCTACTTAGAAAACACAAATTCTTCCCTTTGAACTTCGGCTTTTTTACAAACTTCGTTAAATTCTTCTACTGATTTAAACTGCAGTTGCTCAACAATTTTATATTCGTAAAAAACCGTGAAAGTATCATTTTTAAAAACCCAAGGCTCTACTGTGATTTCTTTTTCTGCCTTGTAAAACGTTTGACTCATATCACCATCAGGGCTTTCGGACACTTCCATTTTACGTCCTTCGGGCTGTATTTTGTCCATGCAAATAAGAAGTGAAAAAGCATCGCACCATTCCACAAGGCGGTACAAACGGTTCATATATTTTTCGTTTATGTTTAAATGTTTGAAAATATCTTTGCGATTTTTTTCTTGTTCTTTTAAAAAGGTTTTCAAATTCTGGTCTTGACCATCAGTTGCATCACCACAAATAAAATCTAAATGTAAGGAGGTCAATAACGCATTTAACTGACTTTTTGAAGTTGCATTTTCCATTACATTTATATATCGCTTTAAATCCGTTTTTTTAGATTCATCGTTGACTAAGAAATGGCGTGGCGCGCCTGCCTTGGTTAAATTTTTATTTTCTAACGTTTCTGCAACCCCGTCATCATGCTCAGCGATAGCAATGAGTGTTGGCACAATTATATCATTTGGCAAATCAATATCATATTGATACCCTATCATCGCCGCTAGAAGGCCGTGAGAGCGCTGGTTAATAATTTTCCAACCTTTAGTATGTGAAGCAACAATCATAATATGGAGGTTTTGAAATTTATATTTTAAACAAAAAAGATCTCATTTTAGAAAATTCTCTTTTAAGTCAAATTTAGCAAAATATATCCAAAGAAGACAATAATTCTAACCTAGGTAGTAATTAAAAAAAGATGAATAATAAAATAATGTAAGTTCAAGTTATAAGTCCAACAGATAAATTAAAAACACTTGGAGTTATGTTATTGCTAGCGTGAGCATCCCGCTCGTGGCTATTACAAATTTATAGTGATTTACTTTTGTTAATGTTCACGAGCGGGACGCTCGCGTTAGCGGGGGTATCGCTCAACTGCGAAGCACATCATGAAAACCAAAATTTAAATAAATATTGAGTAAAGTCCGATTATAATCACTACAATTACCCTACTGTGACTTAACAAGAAAGGCTATCAATCAATGTTGGAGATTTACATGGAACTCAACCCATCATCCCGAAGCCTCGGGACGAACCGCCGTATACGAGACCCTTACGTACGGTGGTGTGAGAGGCGCACTGCGTCAGTTTCTGGCGGAGCCGTCTACTCGATTAACTGGCGTTTTTTTTTGTTATTTCGATATTGCTGGTATCAAATATTCCTGCATAATCTTTTCAATTTGTTTTTCTCCGTATGGCGTATTGTATGCTGTCGAAGTAATTACAATTACAATTGGCTGATCTTTAAAAATGTAAATTCTATTTCCGCCATTTCCGCTAGAATAGTAAACTTCATAATCCAAGCCATTTATTTTGTACGTTTTATTCCAAAATAGATAACCATAAAATTCGCCCTCTGATATTGTCATTTGATGTGATAAACTTTTTGCAATCCATTCTTGTGATAAAATTTGTTTGCCATTCCACGTTCCTTTATTTTTGTATAATTGCCCGAATTTAGAATAGTCCAATGAACTTAATTGCAAACTTCCCGCCGTATTTGCTACTTTTTGAGGTGTGAATTGCCATTTGTATTTTGTTATGTTCAAAGGACGAAATAAATTTTTGTCTGCATAATTTTCTAAACCATTTGGTACAGATTTATGAATTATGTCGCCCAAAACTATACAACCTGCCGTAAAGTAATCCCACTGTTTATTTGCCTGTTTTGTTTTGTCAACAGGAAGATTTAATGTAAAGTCAACCCAATTTTTAGTAGGATACATATTTTCTTCGTTTCCAGGCGATTCAGAATTCATATCGGAACCTTCAAAAGTTGAACTCATTGTCAGTAAACTTTTTAAAGTAATACTGTCTTTTGATGCAGAATAGTTTTGAAAAGATTTTAGGTTGTAAAATTCATTTAAGGTTTGAGTTTCACTTTTTATGAATTTATCTTTGATTGCAATGCCTAAAAGAGTTGATGCAAATGATTTTCCCACAGAACGTGTGTCGTGAAGGGTATTTCTATTTGCTCCATTGAAATATTCTTCAATTAAAATTTTCCCATCTTTTATTGCAACAATACTAGTAATATTTTTGTAGGTTTTCTTTGTAATTTTTCGGTTTAATTCTTCAATTTTAGCAACATCAATTTTTTCTGTTGAAATCTGCCAATCTTTAATTGGCTTTATCGATTGAACTTTAACCAGTTTTTCATCAATTTTAATTTCTGGAACGATAATTTTTATTTGTCCTTTGGCAATTATGTTTCCTGTCAAAACTTCGGTTAGTTTTAAATAGGGTCTGATTTCAATTTTAAGTAGATGTTCTCCCTCTGAAAGTACTTCTTGTCCTCCATTGCCGAAAAATCTATTCCAAAGAAATTTACCCCAAGAATCTTCGTTGGAGGAACTTATTAATGGAACTCTTAAAATTGTTTTCTGATTTTTGCTTTCTGCACTTCCTGCTCCAATATTTAGATTTTCAACATAAATTTTTTTGCCGTCAACAATAAATGTAAATTGATAATTCCCGTTTTTAGTCAGTTCGTCAGCAGTTGATTGAGGTGATAGCAAATGAAGATAATTTGTCAAAGATTTGTCTAAAAAAACTCTGATATTTAAATCGGTTTTCTCTTTTAATTCAAATGATTTTAGAAAATCGGTTTCTTTAAAGTTTTCAATTACAATTGCTTGTCCCATAAAAGCAATTTTACCAATGTTTGATTTGTGAATTGGATAAATTATGCTGTCGCTTTTTATAAATTCGTTTTTTTGTCCAGACATATTCAAGTATGTCAGTAAACTTAATGCTAAAGTTGTGATTTTTGATTTCATTGATTTTTGATGATTTTGATTGATGATTTTTAATTTTGATGATTATGCTTTTAGCGGGCCTATTTCAAATTTATAGTGATTTACTTTTGTTAATGTTCACGAGCGGGGCAGTCTACTATCGGGTTTTTTTTTATTTTTCAAATAGTTTCTTGGTTAGATGTTCCCCGTTTTCATCCACTAAAAATGAAGTGATTGAACCATCTGTTTGCAAAGTACTATGTCCAATATCTATCCCACAGCTTTTCAAAAGATAGTCGAAGAAAAAAGCATATTCTTGATCATCCCACTTCCTAGATCTTAAAGTTCCAATAGTATTCACATTAATTTCCTTTGTCAAATCGTTATATTCTGTAATGTATTTTGGAACATTTTCTTTTATCACAGCGCTATAAAATAGGTTGCAGTTTACTTCTAGATATTGAGGGAAATTAATTGGGTATTCTTTAAGTTTTTTAAAGCCATCCATAAAGTCTTCAATTATATTATTGTCTTCAAAAACTATAGTGATAGCAACCTTACCGAACTTCATTGATACACAAAGTCCTGCAATATTATTGTGATAGAAAAATTCTTCATCTGTGCACTTGAAAACAAACAAACTCCAAGGTTTTGGTGAATGAAAAGTTGTTTTAAATCTAATTGATTGGAGAAATAGGTGAAGAGCAGAATATCTTTCTAATTCGTAAGGGTTAAGAATTTTACCCAATTCAGGTTTTTTTCTATCTATTAATAATGATAATTCTTTGTATCGCGTTGAATAAAGAATTTTTGCTGTCCATTGAAAAATAACTTGCTCATCTTCAATACTTAAATTTTCGAAAGACTTTTCCAGAAGTTCTTGAAATTTCCCTTCCATTCTAGAGAGGTCTTCATTATTACATTTTTCACAGCAAGGGACTGTTAGATTTCGATAAGGGATTGCGGTATCATTGGTAATAGTCAGTTTTTGATTCCACAAATCATATTTATGTTGCAACCATTTTGGGAAAATGTGTTCTGCTGTTTTGGTCTCACATTCTTTTCCGCACAAGAAACAACTATCATCATCAAATGTCTCTTGTTTGAAATTTGTATAAAAATTAAATTCTGTTTCCATTTTGTAATAACAGCTAACTTGTATATTTATAACAGAATCATACAAAACCGCCAAGAAGGGGTAGATATGTATTACAAGCGTCATACTTAACTATTTCAAATATAACAATTTTTTCTTACAAGTCATCTGGCTATTGTATAAACATGAGATGAATTTGTAAAATAGTATCTTTAAAATAAAAACGCTCTCAATAGCCCCGATAGTAATGAAAATCCTTGTTAGGGCTGGTGTTCAGCCCTAACAAGGATTGTAGTGTATAGCGGGAAATATGTTCTTAAAAAACGAACTCGTTCTGCTCCTAAAAAAAAATAAAAGTTAATTATCTATTAGAACGTCTGTCATTATTTTGACTTGGACGTCGTGGACCAAAACTGTTATTGCTGCTTCGGCTTGTAGTGTCTGTTTTTGGTTTTCGCGGAGTTGAATCACGTTGTTGTCTTCCTTGCCCTTGTTTGATTGGTTCCTTTGAAGCGTTAGGATCTGGTTCGAAACCTTTGATGTTTTCTTTAGGCAAATTCAAACCCACTAATTTTTCTATATCGCGTAAAAAGACCGTTTCGTCCGGACTGAATAACGAAATGGCTTCTCCGCTTGCTCCGGCTCTTCCTGTTCTACCAATGCGGTGAACGTAATCTTCGGGAATATTAGGCAATTCAAAATTGATAACATGAGGTAATAATGGAATGTCCAGACCTCGCGCGGCAATATCAGTTGCCACTAAAGCGGTTAGGCTTCCGTCTTTGAAACCCGCTAAGGCTTTGGTACGTGCGCCTTGACCTTTATTTCCGTGAATGGCAGCTGCCTTGATTCCGGCACTAATCATGCTCTCCGTCAGTTTATTAGCGCCTTGTTTGGTACGGGTGAAAACCAAAATTTGTTTCCAGTTTCCTTCCGTGATCAATTTAATGATCAGTTCTGTTTTTTTCTCTTTTGCAACAGGATATACTTTTTGGATAATAGCATCCACGGTTGTGTTTTCCGGGGTAGCTTCCACATGAACTGGGTGGTGCAAAATACCCATGGCCAATTTCTTGATGTCTTTTGAAAAAGTTGCCGAAAACATCAAATTTTGTCTTTTTGTAGGTAATACTTTTATAATGCGCTCTATGTCTCGTACAAAACCCATATCCAGCATACGGTCTGCTTCATCTAAAACTAGGATTTCAACTTTGGCAAGTGATATTAAACCTTGATTTTGCAAATCGATTAATCGACCTGGAGTGGCGACTAAAATATCGACACCCTGACGCAGTTGTATCACTTGCGGATTCTGGTTTACACCTCCAAAAATAACGGTACTTTTTAGGTCTAAAAATTCACTGTATTCTTTTATATTGGCCAATATTTGTGCGGCTAATTCTCTTGTTGGGGTCAATATTAAGGCACGAATAGGTCTTTGTCGTAACTGTTGACCTTGTGATAATATTTGTAATATGGGTAGTGTAAAACCAGCCGTTTTTCCTGTTCCTGTTTGTGCGGATGCTAAAACATCTTTACCTTCTAAAATGGGTGGAATTGCTTTTTTTTGTATTGGAGAAGGAGTTGTATATCCTTTTTTGCTGATGGCTTTTAATAAAGCATCAGATAAGCCTAATGAATTGAATGACATAAATGGTGTTTATGAAGCAAACACAATTATTTAGTTTACTTCTTTTAAGTGGGCGCAAAGGTACTGCTAATTTTTCGATGTGCTTTTGATTGCCTGACTTTGTTTAAATAAATGTAGAGTAATACGTTTTTTTGAACCCTTAAATAGTACTAAAGCGAAGTTTGGACCGAGATGGATGGCTTGGTTAGTTTTTTAGTTTTCAGTCTCAGTTTTCAGTCGCAGTAACAATTCACAGTTTTCAGTTGAGACTTGTGACTGAGACTGAAAACTAATTAATTTCTGCAAATATATCGCCTTGATTGATATCACCGGATTTATAGCCTTTCATAAACCAAGCTTTACGTTGCGCCGAAGTTCCGTGTGTAAAGGATTCCGGAACAATATGACCTTGAATTTTCGCTTGAATTGCGTCATCACCAACAGCATGGGCTGCACTTAATGCTTCTTCTATATCGCCTTCGTCTAAGAAGTTTTTCATTTTTTGATTGTAATGCGTCCAAACGCCAGCATAAAAATCAGCTTGTAATTCTAATGCTACGGATAATTTATTGGCTTTGGCTTCACTTTTACCTTCTTGCATCTGTCTCATTTTAGCAGAAGTTCCCAATAGTGTCTGTACGTGATGACCAATCTCGTGGGCAATTACATAAGCGGTAGCAAAATCTCCTCCTTGGGCACCAAATTTTGTTTTTAGTTCCTCAAAAAAAGCCAAGTCCATATACACTTTTTGATCGCTTGGGCAATAAAATGGCCCGGAAGCAGATGTAGCATTACCACATGCAGTTTCTATACCATCTGTAAATAATACTAAATTGGGTCTTTTGTATTGCATATTATTTTCCTGAAATATTTTTCCCCAAACATCCTCTGTATCTACTAAAATGGCTTCAATAAACTTACCTTCTTCAATTTCGGCTGCTGTTAGGTCTCTTTGTTCCGTTGGAGCACCATTTCCTTGATTCATTTGTTCTAAAATTGGCGTAAGCATCTGGGCGTTTTCTCCACCAAAAAGATTCAATAATAATATAATAACACCAATAATTCCACCTCCAACAATTGTTTTTCCACCAGAGGACATCCCTCTTCGGTCTTCAAAATTTTCACTTGAACGTCTGCCACTCCATTTCATAATATGATGTATTAAGTCATTTGTATTTTATAAATAAGCACTAATTTAGATTGTTTTTTTTAAATTAGATTCAATTTTCACAATAAATTAATCTTTATAAATCATTTAATCTAGTTTAATCCATTTTAAAATAGACTCTTCAATAATTCCTTTTATTATAGGTTTTGCAATATAATCATTCATTCCAACGGATATACACTTGTCTTTTTCTTCTTTTTCAGTACCGGCAGTTATTGCTATTATCGGAACATTTTTACCGGATTCTAGATTTCGTATTTTTTTTGCAGCTTCATATCCATTCAATATTGGCATTTGAATATCCATAAAAATAAGATCTGGATGTATAGTTTCAAATTGATCTACAGCCTCTTTTCCATTTGGAATTTCAAAAATGGTAACATTTGAAAATAAGTTTTTAATGATAGTTTTAAGTAATAACATGTTGACTTTATTATCTTCAACGAGCATTATTTTTATTTTTTGATAATTTTTAATGGTGATCTCACTAGAGGTATCGGAAATAGTAATATGGTTAACCTCCTCAGATAGCACATTGCTGATTTCTAAATCTAAATAAAAATAAAATGCACTACCAAAATGAACTGTGCTTTCTAATTGTAATTGACTGTTCATCAAACCTAATAATTGGTTGGAGATGGTGAGACCTAATCCCGTTCCTCCAAATTTTCTTGTTGTTGAGTTGTCCTCTTGAGAAAAGGCTTTAAATATTTTCTTTTTGTTTTCTTCCAGTATTCCAATACCGGTATCAACAACAGAAAAAAGTATTTTAGCTTTAGAATCATTTATTTTTTCAGTTAGTGAAACATTTAATTTTATAGACCCTTTTTCAGTGAATTTGACAGCATTAGACAGAAGATTAATTAAGATTTGTTTTACACGTACGCTGTCTATCCAAAAATATTTAGGCACATCTGATGCAATATTCAGTTCTAAAGTTAAATTCTTTTGATTGGATTCATATAATATCAAATCAGTAATTTGCCCCAATATTTCCTTGACATCCTGTTTTTCGATATATAATTCTAATTTTCCAGCTTCTATTTTAGAAAAATCAAGAATGTCATTTATAATATCTAATAATGAATTGGCAGATTGATTTATTGTAGTCATGTATTTTTCTTGGGTTTTACCAAGATTTGTCTTCATCAATAAATCAGTAAAACCAATTATTCCATTTAAAGGAGTTCTGATTTCGTGACTCATATTTGCCAAGAATTCTGATTTTGCTTTATTGGAAGCTTCCGCTAATTCCTTAGCTTTAATGAAAGATTCGGTTTGTTTTGTTTCGGTAATATCAATAAAAATACCTTCAATAAAGGCAATTTTTCCATCTTTGTAAATCACATCTCCAAATTCTTCTACCCAAATAATAGCATTGTTTTTGTGTACAATTCTATAGGTTAGATGTATCTGTTTGCCATTTTCTATAGCGTTTTGCTGTTCAAGGACGGTTCGTTCTTTATCTTCCGGGTAAATTAAATCTATAAAAGATAATTTATTAGTAAGGAAATCTGATTTTGGATAACCGGTTAGTTTTTCAATTTCATCATTGATATAAATTTTAGTGGCATTCTTGTCATATTTGGATAAATAAACGGTTCCGGGAATATTGTTAGCAAGCAATCTGAATTTTTCTTCACTTTCATAGATCGCTATTTTATTTGTAATTCGTTCTATTGAAGAGGCAATATTTCTGGATAAAGTTTGTAAAATATTGACTTCATCTTCATTCCATTTTCTTTCATTAGAAGTGTCATCAAAACCTAAAAAGCCATGAAATTTGTTTTTTACAAAAATGGGAAATAGAATCACAGAGGTTACGTCTACTGCCAGTAATTTGTTTTTTAAGGATTCATTTTCAATTTTTGGAACTGTTGCTTCATAAATTTTATTATTCAAAAGAGGGGTTAATAATTCTTCAAAAAAGGTGTAAGGCAAATTTTGCAGTTTTATATTATTCTCGGTTAATTTAATATTATGAATAATCCATCTGTATTTTTGACTGATACTTTTCGTTTCAGAATCATTTTCATAATAATAGGCCCGGTGAGATTTAGTGGCGTTTCCCATTATAACAAGAACATCAGAGAAAATATCATTGATATCATTACTATTTAGCAGTTTTTCCGTGCATAAAGTCATTGCAGATAACAGTTCACTTTTGTATTCTAATTTTTTCTCGGCCTCATTTCTCATGTTTGAAACAATTGAAAGTGAAATAATATCCGATATTGTTCTGGCGAAATTAATGTCTTCTATATCCCAGTTTCTTTGATTATGAGTAGTTTCAAAACTTAGTGTGCCCACTAATTCTCCATTGGTAAAGATTGGAATATCTAATAAAGATTTAATATCATTTTCTAAAAAGGAAGTTTGTGTAAATTCAGATACTTCTAGTTTGTTAAAAACATCGGGAGCACTAATTTGTCTTTTGCTTTTTATTGATTCAAAATAAATCGGAAAATTTTCTTTGTCTAAAACATTTCCGTCACAGTATTTGTTGGTATCTAAATGATATAAAACTTCACAAATGATTTTATCTTCGTTGTATTTCCAATAGCTGACCCAATTGCATTTAGTGGCTTTTGCGGCAGCTTCGATTATCAGCTTCAAACTATCTTCTAAGCTTTGAAAATCATTAAAATTAGTGGTAGACAACTCTTTAATCGTCTTGTTGTATTCATCGTTTTTTTTCTCTCGGATTCTATTTTCGGTTTCAATATTTTTAAACTTAGTAATATCTCTTGCAATACCGGAGTAGCCTACAATTTGGTTGAAGTCATTTCTACGAATAATAACTTTTTGAGAAATCCATACTATTTCTCCAGTCTTCTTTACTAAAGGAATTTCAGTTGTAGGAAAATTATTTTCATTCTCTTCTAGATTTTCATGAAATTGTGTCATTTGTACGATGTAGTCTTCTCGTAAAAATTCAGAATAATTACGGTTTAGAATTTCATTTTCGTCATACCCTAAAATTTTAAGGGTAAAATCATTGATGAATGTAAAATTACCATGGCTATCTACTTCATATATAAGATCCGTAGCAGACTGTATCAAATTTTTATATTGATTCTGAATATGAATTTCGTTAGTAACATCTTGACCAATTCCAATAATTAAATCATTAGAAAACTTCTTGTCTTTCCATTGAATGTATTTGTATTCACCATTTTTACATTTTAATTTTCTTGTAAAGGATTGATCATCGTTGAAATTTAAGTGATAATTTTCGCCAATAAACCCAATGTCTTCTGTTTTTTGCCAGTAACCTAATCCCATTACCTCAGGGACCGAGTAACCTAAAATTGGGGTGATAGTTTCACTACAAAACACAATTTCACCTTTTTTATTGGTTGCAAGAATTAGTGAATTTCCTTTGTTTATAATCTGATCATTAAAGCGAAATTTATCTTTAATATTTAAAGAGGATACATAACGGATATAGTTTAATATGAAAGTTAGTAAAGTATAATTAAATAGTATAGCTATAGTTTTTATGGGTACAAGAGCGAAAATCAATAGGCTAAAAAGGTAAATTGATACAAAACCAACGTAATACCAATACAGTTTTGTGGGTTTTAGAATACTGTAGGATAAGAAAAAAGTAACTGTAAAAGCTATTATTGGAATAATATCAGTGGGTACGTAAATTAAATTTCTACAAATTAAACAGAAATAGAGAAGATATATCGTTATGAAAATATTTTTAATATTTTTAAATATAACAACAGATTTTAAACTTGCAAAATAGAGTAGTAATAATCCTAAACCAATCCCTCCGTGTACTAACAGTAAGTTTGTGGGTCTCCCTGTAAAAATTTCTAAATTAATTTCTAATATAGGTAGTATTATTCCTAAAAACAAAAGATAGATTTGATACTCCTTATTTCTTAAATTTTCTTTGTAATTTTTCTCTATGGACTCACTGTATAATGTTTTTCTAATTTTTGAAAAGCTATAAATCAATAAAAAAAATAGTACAATTAGAATGGGAATTATGATCCAAAAATTTACAGTACTGTTAATCAGTATTTTAATTAATGAAAAATTATTCGTTGTTATAAAATTATAAAACCAACTAAAAAAAAACAGATTAAATTTTGTTAATAGTAATGAACTATAGCATAATACCATAGGGATATTTAGATTAGGTTAGAAAGAATAGATTTAGGATCTTATCTTAATTTTGAGGTAATATATAATTTTTTAATAAAAAACACAACCTAAAAAAGATCAGATTGTGTTTTTTATAAAAAGTATATTTTAAATTTTGAGCTATTTATTCGAGCTCATTTTCCGAATCTATTCCTATAATTGAAGTGTAAATTGCATAATACATAGAGTATATAAAAGGGAGTGTAAAAAATATTCCAATACAACATCCTATAAATCCTACCAGTGAAGCTATATAGCTTACAATTAATAATCCCAAAAGGACTAATGGCTGCTTTGAAACTATTATCATACTGGATTTTAGGGCATCGATAGCTTTTAAGTCGCCAAAAATAATTAGAGGAACATTCAGAAATGTAAAAAAACCTATTATTGCACTAAACAATGCACCAACTATTTCGATACCAAGAAGCTTAAAAATTTCGGACAAAGCTGTGGTGGAAATTGTAATTAGTAGTGAAGAAATAACTAACTCTTGAAAATACGGATTTTTATAATATTCGAAAACTGTAGAAACATGAAATTCCTCATCTTTTTCAGCACTATCAGCCATTTTAATTAATCCAGCAAAGAAAGGACTGATAAGACAAGTTACTAAAATTGCTGAAATGGAATATATTACCAAATACATTCCTGAGAAATTTTCGACTCTTAAATTTTCTAACATTTTTTGATTTAGTGCAGAAACTCCAAAAGTAAAAATTACTGTTCCACCAATGAACAATCCAACTATTACAAAGAACACAAAAATCATCAGACCGGCATATAAGGCAATTTTTTTATAATTCTCGAATGCATGATTAAAAACATTTCCAAAATCTATTTGGTAGCCGTTGGTTTGTATTTCTTCAATTTTTTCTTTTGTAGTTTTCATCATTTAATTTAAGGTTTGAGTTATTTAATTTAAGGTTTTTATATTTTATGATAGACTTCTTCAAAAGAAATTCGGAAACGTTCTCCATATATTCCTTGCTCGTCTCTTAGTCCGCATCCAATTATCATATTGATTTCAGCGGAAGATGGTAAATGAAGTATTTTTTTTATTCTGAGCGAATCAAAACCTTCCATTGGGCAAGTATCATAATTTATGGCTGCCATACTGATCATGAAATTTTGTGCGGCGAGTCCGGCACTTTTATGAGCTACAATGCGCATATCGCTTAGTCTTGCCTGCCTATAAATAGGTTTGAACAATCCGATGATATAAAAAGCAAGGAATTTTATCCCGCCTAATATCCCTAAAAAATCCGTATATATTGTAGGTATGATTTTCTTATAATAGTTCATAGCAAATTTTTCCCTCTTTGAATATTCAGCTTCCGGTTTATTACCAAACTGCGATTTCAAAAAAGAGATATTGGCCTGCATCCTTTTTCTCCACAAATCTTTTCTCGCAACAACAACCAGTAACTGCTGAGCAGTTTTAGCTCCGTTTTGGTCAAAACTGGCTCCGGCTATTTCTTTTATAATATCAGGAGATACGATATGATAAAATTCCCATAGTTGCATATTACTGCTTGTTGCCGCAAGTGTGGCTAAATGGATGCAATTTTTTACTTTTTGCTCATCAATAGGTTCCTTTTTAAAAACCCGAACGGATCGCCTATATTTTATGGCTTCACTTACTGATTTTTCATTGGTTATAGCCATTTTAATACTTTTTTAATTGATTTCAACTTGTCTTTATAAGGTGCATAACGCATGGGTAAATCTAACCAGTTTGCTTTTTTTACAATTGCTTTTTTATGAGAGAAAGTATCAAAACTTAAACGACCGTGATAAGCACCTATTCCACTGTGACCAACACCACCAAAAGGAAGTCTTTTATTAGAAAAATGCACCACGGTATCATTTATGCAACCGCCTCCAAAAGAATAGCGTTTAATTATTTTTTGTGCAAATTTCTTGTCTTCGGTAAATACATATAATGATAATGGCTTTTCGTATTTAGAAATTATAGTGTTAATTTCGGTTTCATTTTCATAGGAAAGAATAGGCAGTAAAGGACCAAAAATTTCGTCTTTCATAATCAAACTATCCACACTAGATTCGTCAATTAGTGTAGGGGAGATGTAACAATCTTCAATATCAGTCTGACCTCCAAAAACCACTTTGTTTTCATCAATCATATTCGCTAAACGAAGCCAATTTTTTTCATTTATAATTCGGGCGTAATCTGGAGATAATTTTGGATTTTCTCCATAGGCTTTGGTGATTTCTAATTTCACGAATTCGATGAAATGACTTTTCATATCTTTTTGAATTAAGATATAGTCTGGTGCAATACACGTCTGACCGGCATTAATAAATTTTCCCCAGACAATTCTTTTCGCAGCCAACTTTAAATTGGCGGTATTGTCAATTATACAGGGGTTTTTACCTCCAAGTTCAAGTGTTACAGGGGTAAGATTTTCGGCTGCGGCTTTTGCAACAATTTTTCCTACAGGAACACTACCCGTAAAAAAAATGTAATCCCAGCGTTGCGATAGCAGTTTTTGAGAAACTTCAAGACCACCTTCGATAACTTCCACATGATTAACCGGAAAGACTTTTTCGATTATTTTTGTGATTATTTCAGATGTTTTTGGAGTAAGTTCAGAGGGTTTTAGAACCACCTGATTTCCTGCAGCAACAGCTGAAATTAAAGGACAAAGTGCCAATTGAAAAGGATAATTCCAGGGAGCGATAATCAATACTTTACCGTAAGGTTCTTTATAGATATAATCAGTAGAAGGAAAATTAAGTATTGATGGAAAAACCCTTTTTGGTTTTGCCCATTTGTGCAAATTTTTTATCGCATCTTTTAATTCGGAAATCACATAATTCGTTTCTGTGAGAACCGCTTCAAAAGCAGGTTTCCTGAAATCAGAATATAAAGCTTCAATAATTTCATTTTCATGAGTGATAATGACATTCAGTAACTTTATTAAAGTTTCTTTTCTATATGCTATGTTGGTTTTGTAATTCATTGGACACACAATTTATTTAGTGCTATGAAAGTTAATTTTTATAATTTACATAATGAATCATTCTTACAAAAAAAAATCATAAAGCATCCCATATTGAATCAGAAGGGGTAGGGGCGATTAGAATAATAGATTCTTTGGTAACGGGATGCGTAAATACTAATTTTCTGGCATGTAAGTGAATTCCACCATCAGGATTGCTTCTGTCAAAACCGTATTTTAAGTCTCCTTTTATCGGTGAACCAATGGCAAAAAGTTGCGCCCTGATTTGATGATGTCTTCCGGTGTGAAGATTGATTTCCAGTGCAAAATAGTTGTTTAATTCTTTGAATATTTTATAATCCAAACTTGCTAATTTACTTTCAGGGACTTCTTTAATATGCGCTTTTGAAGTGTTATTTTTTTCGTTTCTTTTTATGAAATGAACTAATTTGTCTTCACTTTTTTCGGGTTTGTTTTTCACAATTGCCCAATATGTTTTTTGCGTTTCTCGGTTGCTGAATAACTCATTCATTCGAGTTAATGCTTTGCTTGTTTTGGCAAAAACAACAATTCCTGTTGTAGGTCGGTCTAAACGATGTACAACACCCAGAAAAACTTCTCCCGGTTTGTTGTACTTGTCTTTTATATATTCTTTTACCACATCGCTCAAAGGTTTATCACCTGTTTTGTCACCTTGAACAATATCGCCCACACGTTTATTAATCACAATTAGGTGGTTGTCTTCGTGAAGGATTTGGAGGTTATTTTTATTGGATATTATTTTCATTATCAGTTGCCCCTTTGGGGGTTAGAGGGCTTAATACTGTTCATTCACATTTGGAAAATCACTTGATTTCACATCAGCAACATATTGACCAATAGCAGCAGTCATTCCTTCATATAAATTCATGTATCTTCTCAAAAAACGAGGGCTAAATTCATTATTCATTCCTAACATGTCATGGATTACAAGAACCTGACCGTCTACACCGCCACCGGCACCAATTCCTATAACGGGAATCGAAATACTTTGAGCTACTTGTTCTGCTAAATGTGCCGGAATTTTTTCCAAAACCAACGCAAAACAACCAAGTCTTTCAAGCAAAATGGCATCTTCAATTAATTTATGCGCTTCTTCTTCTTCTTTGGCACGAACGGTATACGTTCCAAATTTATATATGGATTGAGGCGTTAAACCCAAATGGCCCATTACAGGAATTCCTGCGTTTAGAATTTTTTTTATTGATTCTTTAATTTCTTTTCCACCTTCGAGTTTCACGGCATGTCCACCACTTTCTTTCATAATTCTGATGGCCGAACGTAACGCTTCTTTAGGATCTGATTGGTAACTTCCAAAAGGTAAATCAACCACAACTAATGCTCTTTCTATTGCTCTAACTACAGAGGAAGCATGATAAATCATCTGGTCTAAAGTAATTGGCAAAGTAGTTTCATGACCAGCCATTACATTCGAAGCAGAATCACCAACTAGAATCACATCGATTCCAGCAGTATCAACAATTTTAGCCATGGTATAATCATAGGCGGTCAGCATGGAAATTTTTTCACCATTGGCTTTCATTTCAATTAATGACTTGGTAGTAATTCTCTTGTAATCTTTTTTTGCGACAGACATAGTTGTGTTTTTATGAGTGGTAAAAGTAGTAAAACTAATTCTTATGAAACAAAAAAAATGGACACGACTTTCATCGAATCCATTTATAAAAAGAGTAACTTACTAAAGAATTAGTGTTTCAAATCTGTAAATTTAACATCAGTAGCAAAAGCCAGCTTTTAAACTAGTTATTTTTAACAATTCTGTCTACTATTTTAATCCAATCATCAATAGAACCAGAATTAGTGTCTATTGCCAGACTATTATTGTTGTAAGGCGCATACATCTTTATATTCGTAACTGAAAATAAGCCAGCCGTAGGCGTTTGTGCGGAGCTGGCTAAATGCATAATCCCGCTATCGGCGCCAATAAAAACTTCCGTATTGGCAATCAGCGATCCTATTTCACGAACATCTTTACTATAAAATGTAGGTGCTTTAAATCCTATTTGTGAAACATTTTCGACCGGTAAAACTTCAATTATATTGTAATCTGGATATTCTGATTTTAACCTTTCATAAAATGGTTTCCACCAAGACTCCGGATAGCATTTGGCACCTGTTGCAAAAGTAAAAATGGCGATCGTTTTTTTGTCATTTTTTACAATTTCCTGCAGTAATTTTTGTCCTTCAGCAATTTCAGAAGAACTTAACATTAGATTTAGCGAAGGAATTGGTTTGTCATTTTCCTTAATTCCAAGCTTGGTCAAATAATGCCTAAAATTGTAGACTGGCTGTTTAGCGATGTGTTTGTAATCTTCATATTTAAGCTGAAGTTCATCAATATCATCCCCGAAAAATTTGTATTTTGAATTGGAAAACTGTGTAGACAATCTTCCTGATGAAGAGCTTTCAACTACATTAATCACAATGTCATAACTGTGTTTTTTCAACGCCATCCATCCTTGAAGGTATTTGATTAACTCCTTAAATGGTTTTCGGGGCAGTTGAATTATTCGTTTGACGTTTTTATAATTTTTAAATACAAATGGCGCTAAACCGCCATTTACAAACAAATCAATTTCACATTCCGGGAAAGTTGCAATGACCTCCTGAATAAGTGGAGTGATTAACAATTGATTTCCTAATCTGGGATTTGGCCTGCAAATTAAAATTTTTTTAATACCTACTTTATTGAAATCTGTATTTGGATCAAAGTGGGAAGTTCCAATGTTTTTAGTCAAACGGCGCATTAATGTTCTTCTTAATGCATTGATGTCTCTTTTTATATTCATACTTTTTAAAATATTTTTGATCTTGGAACTTTAACAGAAATTAATTATTTACACAAATGAAGTATTCAATTTTATTTTAACATTCTTGCATTTGTAATATTGTTCAAAGAAACGATTTTTTTATACAATCTGTATTGTCAGATATTGAAATTTTGTGCAATTTTTAATGGTATTATTAGAAAATTTTCGATTGCAATTTGATCAAAAAAAGTACTTTTAAACAGTTTTATATTTGCAATCAACATTTTTTATTACCCTAAATAGCATATAAAGAAAGTTATTTTCAGGACTTGCAAAAACTATCTTTTTTGGCATGTCTTTTGTTTTAAAGGAAACTGTTGTTTCAATTTCGAACAATGAAAAAGAGTCAAGAAGTATGAAAAAAATGATCTTAATGGCACTGCTAACTGCAGGTAGTATCTATTCTCAAGAACATGTATTTAATGTTCAGCGTTATTGCGTAGATGAACTACCTTTTAAGAACGGAGAATGTGATATTTCAGGTAATGAATATTCGTTTGTGTTCTTGGATACCCAAAAAAACGACGTAGTATTCTTTTTTACTGATATGAAATTGGTCTATAAAATAGTTAATTCTGTGGTTTTTTCTCCGGATCCGGATTACACGCTTTATACTTTAGAAAATAAAAAAGGTCAAGTAGAGATGAAAGTAAATACAAAGAACACTAAAATGGAATTTCTGTATCCCAATAACCATATTTATTTAACAGTGGGAAAATCTACAAAATTATAATTACAAGGCGAGAATTATAGAAGCACTATTGCTAAACTGAGCTTAGAAAAAAGGATTCTATTTTTTTAAACTCAGTTTATCTCAAGAACTAAACATGTTAGTAGGGAAAATTAATCCCCTTAACAATCGGCTAAATTCACGGCAATGGCCAGACCTCCTTCGGAAGTTTCTTTATATTTATTATTCATATCCTTAGCGGTTTGCCACATGGTATCAATTACTTTGTCCAAGGGAACTTTGGCATTTTTTGGGTCAGTTGATAAGGCTAATTCGGCAGCATTAATGGCTTTTATGGCACCCATAGTATTACGTTCAATACATGGAATCTGAACTAATCCACCAACGGGATCGCAGGTTAAACCTAAATGATGCTCCATGGCGATTTCGGCAGCCATTAAAACCTGTTCGGGTGTTCCGCCCATCAATTCGCATAAAGCAGCAGCAGCCATAGAAGACGAGACACCTATCTCGGCTTGACAACCGCCCATAGCGGCTGAAATGGTGGATCCTTTTTTGAAAATACTTCCTATTTCTCCGGCAACCATTAAGAATTGTTTGATTTCTTTTTCGCTAGCTTCGTGGTTTTCAATCACCAAATAATACATTAAAACCGCAGGAATAACACCTGCACTTCCATTAGTGGGTGCGGTAACTACGCGTCCTAAAGCGGCATTGACTTCATTTACTGCAAGTGCAAAACAGCTTACCCATTGAAGGATTTGTCGGAATTTCACTTCGGTCTTTCTAATTTCTTCCAGCCAGGTTTCAGGGGTATTATAGTTGGCTAATCCAATTAGGTTTTGATGCATATCAAATGCTCGTCGGCGTACATTTAATCCCCCGGGAAGAATCCCTTCAGAATGACAGCCAATGTACATACATTCTAACATCGTATGCCAAATACGCATCAATTCGTGATCAATAACTTCCTCGGAACGCATTGATTTCTCGTTTTCGTATACGATTTCAGATATTTTTTTATTTTCGGTAACAGTATAATTCAGTAATTCTTCGGCTTTGTCAATTGGAAACGGAAAAGCACATTTTATGGCAATTTTCTTCTTGGCATTGATGCGTTCTTCTTTTACCACAAATCCGCCTCCGATGGAGTAATAGGTTGCCGAATATTCTTGGTCGTCAGTTGTGTGAGCTGTAAAAGTCAACCCATTGGCATGAAAGGGTAAGAAGTTTTTATTGAATACAATGTCTTGTAAAAAATAGAATGGAATCAGTATTTCGTTTGCTAAATTGATTTCATTTTTATCTTCAATTGATTTTATAATCCCGGCAATATTTTCAACAGGAATAGTTTCAGGATCTTGCCCGCTTAAACCCAGCATTAATGCTAAATCAGTGGCGTGGCCTTTACCCGTAAGGGAGAGAGAGCCGTATAAATCTACTTTTACTCTGTTGACAGTATCTATTAAGTTTTCAGTTCGTAATTCTTCCAGAAAACGTTCTGCAGCACGCCAAGGTCCAAGTGTATGTGAACTCGATGGTCCAACACCAATTTTTAGCATATCAAAAACAGAGATACATTCTTCCATATTTATAGTAGATTTTGTTTAATGCAAATATAATAATGATTGAGTCCTAAAGAGGATAAATAATGGATTTTTAATAATTTTTATGGTTGTTTAATAATAATAATTTTTATTTGGATACTTGGATAATTTTTTTAAGTTTTAAATAATTAAATTAACAATTAATTGTTGACTACTATGATTTATTCTTTAGAACTTTGATATACAGTTAGTTGAAATTAAAACAGGTGCCTTTTTTATTTTCCAGACCTATTTTCTGAAAGTTAAATTTCATTTTTTTGTGTGTTACCAATTTGGGATGATTTTTTCATCTCGATATCAAAGTTTACGAAGGGTTGAAATAAACCATCGGAAAGTATTTTAGCCCCTCAATAATTACGTTTTTTTGCTTAGACATGAATAATTTTAAAAATACTTAAAACTAATATCATGAAAAAAACTTTATTTATTTTAGGGGTAATTCTCTTTCAATTGAATTGTTTTTCCCAACCAGCCATTCAATGGCAGAAAACACTTGGTGGTTCTTTCGATGATTTTGGATTCAGTATACAAGAAACCGCAGATAAAGGATATATCATAGCTGGAATGACAAATTCTACAGACGGAGATGTTGCTGGAAATCAAGGTGATTATGATTATTGGATTGTAAAATTGAACGTAAAAGGAACGATTCAATGGCAAAAAACAATGGGAGGCTCTGCAGAAGATTATGCTTTCAGTATCCAACAAACTGCTGATGGAGGTTACATCATTGCTGGAATGACTAATTCTATAGATGGCGATGTTACCGGAAATCACGGAAGTTATGATTGTTGGATTGTAAAATTGAATCCAACTGGAACAATTCAATGGCAGAAAACATTGGGAGGTTCATTTGAGGATGTTGCACTCAGTATCCAACAAACAAGAGACGGAGGTTATGTAATAGCTGGTTATTCAGATTCTACAGATGGTGATGTTTCAGGAAATCATGGAGATTACGATTATTGGATTGTAAAATTGAATGAAATAGGCAAGATTCAATGGCAAAAAACATTGGGGGGCACCGCTGGGGATTATGCATTCAGCATTCAACAAACTACAGATGGAGGGTATATTTTAGCGGGTGAGACAGCTTCTTCAGATGAAGATGTTAGCCACAATAATGGAAGTTATGATTTCTGGGTCGTAAAAATGAATGCAACAGGTATAATACAATGGCAAAAGACATTTGGCGGATCTAATATTGATGAAGCGCAAAGCATCCAGCAAACCGCTGATGGGGGCTATATAGTATCTGGAAATACTAATTCTGCGGATGGAGATGTTAATGATTATCATGGAAGTTTTGATTACTGGATTGTGAAATTAAATGCAACAGGAGCTATACAATGGCAAAAAGCACTTGGAGGAATTAGAGACGATAAAGCAACTAGTATCCAGCAAACATTGGATGGAGGTTATATTGTAGCAGGATGGACTTATTCAACAGACGGAGATGTTATAAGAAATAATGGGAACTATGATTATGTGGGTAATGATTATTGGATTGTAAAATTAACTGAATCAGGAACGATACAATGGCAAAAAGCGCTTGGAGGTTTTAATGATGATGTAGCAACCAGTATCCGACAGACCAAAGACGGCGGCTATGTTGTTGCAGGATGGACTTATTCAACTGACACCAGTGTTGATGAAAATCAACGAAGTTATGATTATTGGATTGTCAAATTGGACTCAGGGTCATTATCCACTTCAAGTTTCCAACAAGAGCCGATCGTCATTTATCCTAATCCAGCTAAATCAACACTTAATATCCAGTTTCCCGATGATGTTGTAATTGATAAAATTATCATTATAGACCCTAATGGAAAAATAATTATTGAACAAACGAAAAATACTACACAAGTAAATACAGGGGGACTTGCTTCAGGAATGTATTTAATACAAGCAATTTCAGGGGAGAAGAAATGGCAGAGTGCCTTTATAATAGAGTAAAAAGATTATATGGTTGTTGGACTTATTAGTTATCAGTTGCAATTTGTTCCTTCGTTTCTACTTTCGATTAAATAATTATTGGTATCAGCTAACAATAAAAATCCCTATCAAAGAAATAATAATTTTAATTGATACTTTGACTTGATATTGTCTTTTTTACCGTTTTTTCGAAATTAAAAAGGATATCCGATAGCCAAATTAAATACTAAGTTTTCTTTTCGCCACGAACTGTTTCCAAAATTGACTTGATCTAAAACCCAACGTTGTCCGTCCGGTAAATAAGGTTTCCGAATAGGGAAGGCGAGGTCGGTTCTAAGAATAAGAAATGAGAAGTCAAAACGGAGTCCGGCACCAGTTCCAACGGCTAATTCGTTCATGAAATCTTTAGAAAATTGAGCACCTGGTTTTTCGGGATTATTGTTTAACAACCAAATGTTACCCGCGTCTAGGAATAAAGCACCTTTTACCAAACCATAAATTTTAGCCCGATATTCCGTATTGAACTCCAGTTTTAAATCCCCAGATTGATCCGCTAAAAAGCTACTCGCGGTATCTGAACCATCATAAGTTCCCGGACCTATAGAGCGAGCACGAAATGCTCTTAAACTATTTGTTCCACCAATGAAAAACTGTTTTATAAAGGGCAACTCATTCGAATTTCCGTAAGCAAATCCTGCACCAACAATAATTCGGCTTGCAAGCTGCGAATCTGGACCTAATTTCAAATAATGCCTAAAATCATTTTCTACTTTTATAAATTGGCTAAAAGGAACATCAAATAGTTTAATTGTATCTCCTTTTTTTATGTTTGCTCCTGTAGCCAGTCCAGTTATGTTTCCGGCCAAATCTAAAGATCCTTTGTAGTAAAATGTGTTTTTCCTTCTTTTCTCTAATGTATTAGTGTAAGTATATGAATATGTTGGTCCAAAAATTAATTGCTTTTCAATTACTTTACCCAATGATGGATTTGCTACAGTTTGCTCCCGATATAAAGGAGTTACATTTTGTGGACTTGCATAAGTAATTTCAGTAACATTTAATAAATGTTCTTTTTTCTCGCTTGCTTTCCATAGATAACCAAACGATCCTTTGAATGTCTGTAAAGAATACAATTTTATCCTGTTTTGAAATTCGTATCCTAATGTTGCTTTTGTTTTGGGCACAAAACCACTAGAAGATCGTAGCTTAAATGGGGAAACAAATCTCGGCCAAACTAAATTAGCTTCGGTTCCAACCCTGTACACATTAAATCCATTATTCTGTCCGGAAACTTGTACTTCAACACCTCCAAAAGCGGAAATAGTAAGTAATTCAGCACCTCTGAAAGTATTTCTATTGCTCCAGTTTATATTTAGTTCTGTTCCGGTATAGTTTGCAGAATTGGTTTTGGCCAAAACTTCCAAACGAAGTGATTTTTTTGGTAATGGAGTGAGATAATAATACGCATCCAGATAATTTCCTATGGTGTCAGAAGGTTTAAACTGATTTTTAACGAATTTGAAAGTACCCAAATTCACTAATCGGTTCAACGATAAATTATGATTGGTACGATTGTATAAATCCTCTTTTTTAAAATACAAAGCGCGGTCAAAAATTCGTGGTTTGAATAAATTCTCCGGATCTATAATGGTAAAATCGTTGTATTTTTTGATGGAATTGTAATCAGGTCGTACGCTATCTGAACCAATGGAATAGTTCGGATACACAATGATTTTATTGATCTTGAATGGTGTCTCTGCCAGTTTTGGTGTTTCGTCTTTTACTTTTACAATAAGATCCACCTGATGATCTGCAACGGTACTGTCTACTTGTACTTTAATATAATCGGGGTTAAAGTAAAAATAACCTTTTTCCTTTAGTCTGGCGTCAATACGGACTCTTTCTTCTTTGATAATAGCAAGGCTGTAACCATTGTCTTTTTTTAATAAAGTTCTGCGGCTTGTTGTACGGACTGCACTGGAGATTACGGAGGAATCCGTTGGGAATTTTACTTCACGAATTTTATATTGCCTGCCTGGTTTTACAATATACTCTGCAGTTGCTTTTTTGCCATGGCGGGTGGAATCTGCTGCAGTTTTAGTGTTGAAATAACCACTATTTTCAGAGAAGTTCTGTAAAACACTTTTGCTATATTCTAAATCTACTTGACTGAATAAAACGGGAGGTTCACCTACTTTAGTTTTCAACCAATAACGCCATCCTTTTTCTTTTGTGGGTGTTCCCGCTAAATTGTAGATGTATAATTTAGGACGTAACCCCAGAATTGAAGAATTTGGTTTGGGTCTAAAGGTAGTTTTTAATGCTGTTTTTAATGCTTTTTTCTCTTTATTGGATATTTCTTTTGCTTCTACTTTTACTGTTGCACCAGTGTAAAGCAGTTCTCCTTCGGGTAAAAATTTTGTATTGCTGCAGGAAGCAGCAAACAATACTAAAAAAAGGAAATATAATAAATGACTTTTATTCATTTGATTTTTTTTGATATGATTAAAAAAAAATTAAACATTAAGGAATTAAGTTTCATTAAAAAATCAGCTCATCAATTTTCTTAATTTCTTAATGTTTCAAAAATTTTTATTTATTTTTTCTAGCTGCTTTTCTCGCTTTACTTTTATTAAATAATTCCTTGAATTTATTGTAATCCAACGTGATGATAAAAGCAATTCCAGTCTCTACAACTTCACCTTGAAGCGCCACTTGATATTTATTGATACGGTACGCTCTGATTTTATACTTTCCGTCTTTTGAAAGTTGGTAATCCAAAGAAACATCACCGGCTATGTTGTTTGCATTTTGATTGACTTGTTGTGGTCCTTCAATTCCAAAACTACTTCCTACGGTAACTTTCAGTCGGTCGTTTAGCAGTTTTTTAGAAATACCAACATTCAAATCGGTTCTGTTTGCTCGTTGACCCGTTGTATAATCGTCAGATGTATTTAAATCAAAATTAAGTTCTACTCCATTGATTAAATCCCCTGCCAAATTATTCAGTTGTTGTGATAAAATTTTACTGACACTTTCTCTGGTCAGTGAAGAAACATTTGGTCTTCCAGCTTCACTTGCAAACGGATTTTCTCCAATAAAACGATTTAGAAGGAGTAAGGCAAAAACCTGTTTATTAAGTTCATCCGGTGCCTGGCGCAATTGAGCCAGTTTGGCTTGCGTAGTATTAATAATTTCTGTCGAAACACTATTATTTCCTTCAGGTAAAACGATGTCAAACGAAATGGTAGGTTTCATTAATTCACCAGTCATTTTTAATCTGGTTTCAAAAGGAATTCTTTGTTTGTAGGTGTTTCTCACTTCAGCCGTCACAGTTCCTAATTGATCATCCACTAAATCAATCGGAGCTGCATCTGTTTTATATATTGCTGTAATACTAATATCGGCAGTGGTTGGTTCTCCCGTCCAAAGAATATAACTTCCCGGTTTAATTTCGAATTTTCTTTTAATGGAATTAAAATTCATTTCATAACTTCCTTCGGATAATTCATATCTTCCAGTCAGCGTCGTTTTTCCGGAAGGATCAATTCCACCGTTCAATTGTGCTTCTCCTTTTAATTTCAGGAAATCCCCGTTGGCTTTGTCAATAACCAGAGATAATTCCGCCTCTTTATCTATTTCAATATTTACCGAAGCATTGAATCCTTTTATAGCTGATTCACTGGTAAATTCTGCCAAAGCAATATCCCCCATTAATTGCGGATTATCCTGATCAATGAATTCCACAATGCCTTCTCTATCAGCAATGGATGGTTCAGATTGCGGGATGACAACAGTAAATTTGGTGTCTTTGTTAATTTTGATATTTCCTTCCACAACAGGATTATCAAAATTGCCTGATATTTTTAAATGATTGTCTAAGTACAATTCGCCATAGTACATTGCATTGTCTTTGGCTTTAGAATTAATAGCTTTAAAATTATCCGCATCCAAAGCTAAATCAAAACCAAAATTCCTGAAATTGACACTGTTAATTTTTCCGTTTATAGTTAAAGGATTGTCTTTTTCATCTTTTATAATGAAATTATCGAAAAGAATAGCATCGCTGGTAAAAACGATTTTATCATTTGCAGATTTGAAGGTTGAATTGAGTTTTGTCGCTTTGAAACCAATTTCATTGAATTGTAATTCTCCAATAACTTTCGGTTGAGTTGTATTCCCCGTAATTTTGAAATTCCCAGTAAAAAATCCGGTACTTTCTTTTATATTATCCAAAGTAAAACCCTGAATACTTTTCAAATTCAGTTTTCCAATAGCCAGATTCATATCAAAACTGCTGTCCGTAGTTTTGTAATTTCCGTCTAAATTTACTTGGTTTCCTTGACCTGTAATTGCAATTACGGCATCATATCTATTGGTAAAGGCGTTATTAACTTTTATGCTCACGTTACCGACAGTATCTTTTTTGAAAGTGAAATCTTCAATATTTAAATCCGAAGTAAAAAGGAGTGATGTATTTATATTTTTAACCAATGCGTTTCCATTGATTTTACCGCTCATCTGCAAATCCTTTTTTTCAACCATACTGGTAATGGTTTTGATATCAAAATCCTTGAAATCAATTGCGATTGGCGCATTTGCATTATTGGATTGTGATTGAATTCTGACGCTGCGTCCCTCTTTACTCAATTCGAAATTATCAGCATAAATTCCTTTTTTGCCAAAACGGATTAAATTATCTTGGGATATTTTCCAGGATTCATAGTTGAGCAACAGATTATTTGGATCAAGACTTACTTCGTTATTTCCGTTTGTTGCTTGGAGAGTTCCGGCAATCAAGTATCTTTCTTCTTCTTTTACATCTTTTAGTTGCAACGTATAATTCAGAATATTGTTTTGCACTTTTCCCGAAATATTAGTGTAAGGCAACTGAATTTGTTTGTTTTGAATGTCGTCAATAATTAAACTGTAGACAAGCGCTTTATCTTGAGTGTCAACTTTAATAACGGCATTTGTTATCGTATTTTCTCCGTAAGTTAATTTAGGAATTGTACCGTTCAGAACAATAGAATCGTTAACAGAGTTGTATCTTCCATTGATATTGATAGGCTCCAGACTTTTCAAATCAGGAATAAGTTTCAATAAAATCGGACTGTCTTTTACGCCAATTTTAAAAGCAAAATGTTGTTTTTCGACAACTATTTTTCTTGAATTTGGCTTGCTGTCATAATACTTTGCAATAGAATTAGATACAGCCGCTGCTATTTTTGATAACTTATATTTTCCGTTCACTTCCCCATCCATAAACGGAGATTTCAACAGTAATGTATTCTTTTCAAAAGTGGATGTTGCAACTACGCTGATAGAATCAATTTCAAATTGTTCTTTTGCATTTGCGATTGAAATATTATATGCATTTATGGTACCATTAAGAAAAGCCAGATTAGCAGATTGAATATCAGCATCTAAAACACCTCTTATTTTCAAAGGTCCGGCATGCAGATTTAATTTATCCAAATCAGCAATATCGATATTCAGTTTTAATTTTCCAGTTGGATATTTGTCTCTAAAACTTCCGCTGCTGACTAAATCAAAAGTCAGATTAGGATCTTTTGCGAAAGCAGTTGCATTGAAATTTCCGCTGCGAATATTCCCTTTTATGCTCAGATTTTGATACGTATATTTATTGTAATACGCTTTTAAAATAGTTCCGTTGAGTGAAGCCGTAGCCGTTTTTAGATTGGAACCACTTCCTTTTATGTTTGCTTTTAAAGTAACTTTTCCAATAGAATCATTTTTGATAAATTTCCCTAAATCAAAATTAGTAAGTTCCATTTTGGCATCATATCGATCCTGATTTTTTATTCGGCGGTCGTATATACCATTGATTTTTGCATTTCCAAAACTACTCTCCAAATTCATATTGGTAGTAAAATTAGCTATAGTTCCCTTGAAAGTTCCCACCGCACTAAATTTCGAAGGCATCTGAACAGAATTAGGAATCGTTCCCGGAGGTAAAATTCCATTGATATCTTTAGAACCGGATTGTAAATCTTTAATATCCAAATCAAAGTACGCTTTATTGACATCCGGCAAACCTATAATTCTTCCGCTTGCAACCACTTTCGTAGTTCCAATACCGCTGATTTCAACACCTGGAAACGCAAAATTCTTCAATTTTCCCGACACTTTACCATTGACAAGCAGAATCGAATTCTGATAACTCATGAAAGGATTCGTTTTTATTAAAATGGGAGCAAAAAGCAAAATATCTTTAATCCCCAATTTACTTTTCTTCAAATTAGCTGTAATCCCTAATTCCCCTGGATTTTTGACTAATGATTGAATTGAAGGATAACCTACTAGAATTTCATCTCTCAATTCGGTTTGGGGAGTTTTTAAATATAATTTTTTGAAGAAAGCATTCTTTTTACCATAGAAAAATTCAGCATGAAACGATTGAACGTTTAGGCCGCTTTTGTCTTTAAATGTTAACGAATTTGCATCTCCCGAAATATTTTCAGGATTGTAATAAAAGGAATCAACTTGTAAGTTTAATTTAGTAAAATCTAAATGGTTGTAATCAATACCGGCCTTTATTCGGTCAATATTATTATTGTCATATCGAAAGTTCACTCTTTTAAACTCGGTTTTAGTTACTTTTACTTCCCAGTTGCTTGGTTCCCGGTGAGCTAGTTTTTTTGCTTTTGTTGGATCAAGTTTACCAAAAGCCAATTCACCTTCAGCACCTGTCAAATCAATACTGTCAAATAATAATAATTGATTATTAAGATCAATTTTATTAATTTTAGCTAATAACTTTTTTAAATAAAAATTAGTTGATAATTTGGTTTCGTCACTCTGGTAATCAAAATCAATTTTGGCAAAATCAATTTCTCCCAGTTTTAATTTTAAGATGGATTCCGGCGCATTTTTTATAGCTGCAACTTTGGTCTTATTGGATATTTGAACCAAACCTTGTTTTAATTTAAACCGTAAGCCATTAATTTTAGCTTTTGGAATTTCAAAGATCATCTGATCTAAATCAAACGTTTTTACTGTTGTTTCAAAATGATTTAGATTAGCATTTAAATCGTTTTTTGTAACGGCATCATTATAATTAAATTTTATTCGGTCCAGCTTAATTTCGGCTACTGAAAATTGCATCGGAGGAGAATCGCTCTTTTGTTTCTCTGGAGAAGCAAAAGCCTTGAAGATATATTCGAAATTAAAAACTGCTTTTGAATCTCTATTTAAATTAGCCGTAATTCCTTCCAATTCTAGGGAGTTGATTTCGATTTTGTTGTTCATCAACTGCAACAGACTAATATCTGCTGCTAATTTTTCTCCTACCAGAAGGGTGTCTTTTTTTTGATCCTGAAAATAAACGCCTTTGAGTATTATCTTTTCTGGAAATCCAATTTTTAGGGTGTCAATCGAAACTTTGGTTTTGATTTTTCCTTCCAGATAGGTTACCGCTTTTTCTTTGGCATAATTTTGAACGGAAGGAATTTGAATTATAGCTATTATCAATAGAAACAATATTATGATTGCTCCTAATGTCCAAAGGAAAATTTTCAAAATTTTCTTTAAATAGTTTTTCAAATGAAGTGTTTTTTAAAGTTTTAAAATTAACGAATTTTAACCAGATAGCCAATTTTAATCAAAAATCGAATAATCTACAAATATCCATCTATCAAATAGAAAAACCTTATGAATTTAATGTTAAATATTGTAAAATTTTTGGATTTAAATTATGCAAAATACGATTTTATTTTATTTAAGTATTTGTTTAATAACGTTTTAGATTTAAAAAAAAATATAAATATTTATTTAGGTTTTGTATTTTGGAATCTCATTAAAAAATTCAGCTTGTTTTTCGTCCAATAAAATTTCCTTTAGAGCCATAAGCATTGCTTTATTTGAGGTAAATAATTCTCTGTTAAAGTTAATGACAGTGGTTATATCTATTTTTTCAATAGGCGCATTTACAGCTTCGGTATAAAAAGTATTGAGAGCGGTAGTATAATTATTTTGTATGGAATCAAATAGATGCTGTAATTCTTCAAAGCTCGCTTTTCTATCATCAGAGAGCAAAACATTCAAACGAAGGTATAGATTTTCGGTTTCTTTTTTATGATGAATGAAAAAATTGTACTTGATCTCTTTTGACGAATGTCTGAGATTCGTAATATTAGTTCCAATGTCTTTCACGCTTTTTACAGAGTGCATAGAACTGCGTACGGCAGAAATCAGTTGGTTGAGTTCAGCCTGCTTTTCTCCTTCTAATTTTGTTCTCAGCGCTAAATAAAAAGCCTGTAACTCGCCCTGTAGTTGTTTTAGAAATTCATATTTTTCTTCTTCGGTTTTCGAAAAGAAATTCCGTTGTTGGTTAATATCTTTATAATCGGTGTTTTCTTCAAGCGAAGTTGTGTTAATCGTAAATAATTCCAAATTAAACAGCATTGAGTTATGAATGAAATATTTCGTTTCTCTTCGGAATAAATCCAACGCTGTTTCTGGTTCTTTGATGGAGGCATGTCCTATAAAAGCTGCCGTAGAACCATCTGAATCTTTAAAAAACCGTTCTAAGAATTTTGCGTAAAAGTTGAGTGTAGGAAGAAAAATTAGAATGGCGAGTAAATTAATAAGACTCGAAAAAGTAACCAAACCTATAAGCGAATCTTTAATGTTGAAAATATCGGTAATCAATAATAGAATAGGTTTTAGAAGTATGAACGCAATTATCGTTAGAATTATGTTGAAAAGAATATTGCCCAGCGCCACCCTTTTTTTTGAAGCATTGCCTCCTATTGCGCCCAATACTATTTTGATAGTCGTCCCCGTTTCAGAACCCAATACAATTGCTGCAGCTGTTGGGAAATCCACAACACCGGCATGAAGAGCGCTAAGTGTGAGTGCCATAGTAACCGAGCTGGATTGAACAACCATCGTGATGCTAAATCCCAGAAATAGAAAAATAATTTTTGGCATGGCCGCATATTCCGATATGTCAAAATGTTCTACTTGTGCTTCCATAGCCGTTTTCATAAAGGAAAGGCCAATGAATAATAGCCCAAATCCTAAAAGAAAATAAGAAAGGTATTTTATTTTTTTACGATTTCCGAAAAGAATCAGAAGAAAACCGCCAATGCAAACAACGGGATAGGCAATGATTTCGATATTTGTTTTAAAACCAAGCGTGGCCACCAGCCAACTTGCTAGTGTAGTCCCGAGATTTGCTCCCAGAATAATTGCCATGGCATTTTTCATGGTAAATACCCCCGCACCGACAAATGCCAAGACCATGAATGAAACCATTGAACTGCTCTGTAGGATAGCCGTAACAATTGTTCCGCCGGCTACAGCTCCAATATTATTTTTGGTAACCCGTTGTAAAAAAAGTTTAAAAGTCCTGCCTGAAAGATTTTTCAGTGCTTCCTCAATCAAATACATTGCAAATAGGAATAAACCTATTCCGGCAGCAAGTTTAAATATTGAGTTTAGGTTTTCCATAGCATTAAATAGAATTAAAGATAACTAATTTAATTATATAATCGTAGAGGAACAATTTTAGATAATTGAATGTGGTAAATTAAAAAATCAGAATAAATTTTCACTCTTTACCGGTTTTCAGATTTTAAAAAAGGGAGAAAGGAAATGAATTTTTTCCGGTTTAAAAGTGGTTCTTTTTTTAAACAATTAAATTTTATAATAAATATATAAATGATTGTAATACATGTTTTTAAGTGAATATTTTTTTATTGTTTCAAAATTTTTTAATCAGAAAATAATTTATAAATTTTTTATTTTTAAGCAGAAAAGTGCTACCTTTATGTTTGATTTTTACTAAAATATTCGTTTAACAATTTAAATTTATTAATTATGTCAACAGAAAATTTTTTAGTTTGGTTACTTTTAGGAGTAGTCGCAGGATGGTTAGCGGGTCAAATTATGAAAGGTAATGGCTTTGGCATTATCGGGAACATAATTGTTGGAATTTTAGGAAGTTTTTTAGGAGGCTGGTTAGGAACCAGACTCGGTATAGGAGGGACTCAAACTGGCGGTTTTAATTTGGCAAGCATAGTAACGGCAGTTTTAGGTGCTATTGTTCTTTTGTTTATTGTTGGGCTGTTTAATCGAAGCAGATCTAATTTGTAGCAAAAAGTTATTTAATGAACGTAAAAAAGTCAGTAGAACATTCATGTTCTACTGACTTTTTTTATTCTTGATTTACAACTTTTTTGTTTTTCGTTACTTCAGCACTCTCACTGTGATATGATTAACGCCTGAAATTTTAAAAACATCCCCTTTCACTAGTATCGTTTCTCCAGTTGAAACTTCTCTATATTGCATTGGCTCTAATAAATTGGCACGACTTATAGTTACTAAATAAATTGAATTGTCGGTTGCTGCTACTTTGGCGGTATAGCCGTCTTTACCCATAACGATTTCCTGCACTTTTCCGGTGGTGAAATCAGTGTTGTTTGCGTTTATCAGCGGACTGCAACTTACAGCCAGTGCCATTACGACTAGTAAGCAGCTGGCAATTTTAAGAAATTGTTTGCTAAATTTAAAGTTCTAGAAAATCATTAGTTTTTGGGAAATTACGAATAGCGTCCATAGCTATTTCGGGTGTTGGATTGGCTATTTTGCGCAGTTTTGTATCCATCCAGGCTCCATCCACGGTTATTATGGCACAAAGTTTATCTTCGTCATTCATAAATTCATGTACAATGGACCAACGCGAAGCATCGGGTCTCATTTTGGAAATTTTAGTATGCATTACTATTTTATCCGAAAGCAGTATTTCTTTTCTGAAAACGCATTCTTCCCTGAATAATATGGGACCAAAATTCTGTGATCGCAAAACCTTCATTGTTAAACCCAAGCTTTCTAAAAGCTCAATACGATGTTGAGCACCAAAATCATAATAAGCACTGTGACGTACATGAAAATTAGGGTCAAGATCGGACCAACGAAAGGATAATTCTTTACTAAATGATGTCATTATTGTTTTTATTTTAAAGCTGATTCCTAGATTAGGAAAGCACTATAATTTTTTAGAAAATCGAAAATACAAAAAAAAAGGAAGGAAGAAGCTAATAAGCCTTTATAATTTCGGGTAATTTTAACAAAACACGATAATACCTATTTGTAATTTCAAGCAATACGATCGAAGTTTGATTATAAAAAAAAACTGCAATGAAAATTACAGTTTTTTTGATTTTTAAAAAAGGTTTAATGGTTTATGGTTTTGAAATTTCTTCCAATACTTTTTTTCCATTTGCATTGTTAGGATCAAGTTCCACAGATTTTTTATAATTTATAATGGCAAGTTTTTTATCTCCGTTTTTCAAATAAGCTTCTCCCAAACTGTCGTAAGTATTTCCTGATTTAGGAAACGCTTCCACATTTAGTTTGAAAACTTCTATTACTTCTTTTATTTTTCCGGTTTGTAATAATTGATATCCGGCGCTGTTCATTTCATTTTCGTTGATAGCGTAGATACTTGAATTTTTATTTTCTTTAAAATAAGTAAGTCCGGATGCGATTCCTTTTTCCAGAATAACGTCTACGAAAGCAATGGCCAATGATTTCTTAGGCATACTGTACGGTTTATTGTAAAGGATATTTCTAATAGCAATGTTCATCTCGTTTAATTTTGCACCTCCGGTGTTATTTAACAAAACAACTAAATTTTTATCAGACGGAATTCGGGAAACCAACGTGTTGAAGCCATTTATTCCTCCTCCATGTTCAATAACCGTTAAGCTGTCATTCTTTTCGCCATTAGAAGCCTTATTGATAAACCATCCGTATCCATAATGTCCCGGTCCTGCAGGTATGTAGGAATTAAATAATAGATCTTTATTTTTTTTCGAAAGTAATTGTTCTGTGTAAAGTGCTTGGTCCCATAGATATAAATCATCTACGGTTGAATACAAAGAACCGGCGGCATAAGGGATAGACAAATCGAGATAATCGGCATTAAGATAGTTTTTACCGTTTTTTTCATAACCGGAAGCTCTGTTTTTCAGAATGGTTTCATGATGGTCGAATCCAGTATTATTCATTTTAAGAGGCGTAAGAATATTGTCTTGTAAAACTTGTTCATAGGTTTTGCCGGAAACTTTTTCTATGATGTAACCTAATAAGAAATAACCGGAATTGCTATACGAAAATTTTTCACCAGGGGTAAATTCGAGCGGTAAGTCAGCGAATTTTTTTACAAATGCTTCCGGACTGTACGGATTGATGCTTAATTCTTTTACAAAATTAGGAAACGAAGTATAATTTGGAATTCCAGAGGTGTGTGTAAGTAATTGATGAACAGTGATTTTATCACCTGATGCTTTAGGATAATCAGGAAGATAGGTTGTAATAGGATCATCCAACTTTAATTTTCCCTGCTCGACTAATTGAAGTATCAACATGGAAGTAAATTGTTTGGTAACGGAACCCAACCGGTGTTTGGTATCGGGTTGGTTCGGAATATTCCATTCCATGTTTGCCATTCCAAAACCTTTTTTATAAATAACGTTCCCTGCATCAGCGACAAGGATTGAGCCGTTAAATTGTCCGTAGTCCGAATATATATTCATCAATTTATCGATTTGCTCCGTTTTGGTTTGCCCAATGGAAACTGTCAATGTGGTGAGTTGAATGAATAAAGCAATTAAGATTGTCTTTACTGCAAAATACTTAGAATGTTGTTTCATAATGATTGTTGGTTTTAGTGATTGATTTTTTTTAATAATTTTTATTACTCTAATAATTTTTCAGTTTTTGTTAAAAAAGATTCTATTGATTCATTAATGTCTATTTCCATTTGATTAGCAAGTACTGTCAGCCACCAAATACATTCGCCTAATTTATGCTGCAGTTCCGGGTTTGTATCTCCTTTTGGCCAGCGACCTTGTTGTGACATGGTGTGACGTCCTACTAATCCCGCATCCGTAAGAAAAGCCAAAGCATCTTCTTCCACCGTCCATTCACTGCCGTGGTGGGTTTTTTCTACTTGATGGTATTGTTCTCTGATTTTTAACGCCCTTTCTTTGATTTCTTTTAAATCTAAATTCTTTATTTGTTCTTTATTTGGGTTAGTCAAGCTTATGTTAGCTTCTGGATGAGTATTTTTAATTAAAAAAAAGTAAAGTTCTAAATTTTTCATGGCACGAGCCGGACGCTCGCGCGAGCTGGGGCCGTTTTTATTTGTTTTCTATAATATATTCACCTTTGATAAATTTAAGCTTAAATCTTGGAAGCATATTTCCTTCAACAGTAATTTCATTTAATTCCCCTCTCAATGTAATGTTCTTGCCTTCTAATTCGCTCTGAGATTCTTTAATTCCATTTTCAATTTTTACATATTCAAATGAAAAAATTTGAGTTCCTTCTGCATTATTTACTCCTGTAAAAAATGTATTCGCTTCATCTTCTTTTAAGTGGGTACTGTTGATATAACTTTTACTATTAAATGGATGAGTAGGCATAATCATTTCTTTTGACTTCAAAAACTTCACTTTTACTAAAGCTTGATTTTTGGTTAATTTTTTTTCATTTAAAAGTCCTGCAGTGGAATAAATATAAATGTATCGTAAAACTTTTTTTTCAGTTTGCATAGAATCATTTGGTTCTATAACATTCAATAATTCTTTTGATAATTTTTCAGATTTTACCCAATCTTCGTTAGATAGATTTTCTATTAAGAGGTTGTATTTATCTTCGAAAATCTTCGAATCATTTTTTTATCCGAAACAAAAGTTTGTAATTAAAAGTGTTATTAAAAGAAATTTTTTCATTTGTGTTGTTTTAAATGGCATATAACGCTCTGGTATTAATGCGGGTTTGGGACTAAATTGAGACCTATTTTCGGATTTGCCAAATCATCCCAAATACAAACCAACTTTGCATTAAGCCAATTGCTCAAATCCATTGTTGTAGCTGTTACCTACAGTATTTTATTTTCGACTAGCCAATCATTTAAATTATTATCAAATATTTTGAAGTAGTATGATAAATTAAGGTTTTCCGAATTCCTCCATTCAATATTAAAATCTTCTATAATTTTAAATAATGGAGGGTTTAACTTTTTAAGTTTATTTAAACTTCTAGTTGTTGCTTTCTTGTTGGCAGTTTCATTGTCATTAAATAAGGCCATCGTATGTCCGATAAAATCTGTAATAACAGTTTCCTTTGATTTTTTTGATTTCAACATTATTTTGAGAATGTAATAACTTATGAAACTCAATTTAATTCTATCTGCTATAAAATCACATTCTTTAAACCCCATTTTTATAAAATAAGGAAACATTTTTGTATGAGAACAGTAATTATGAATTCTTGCAAATAAATCATTATTAGTTAATATTTGAAAAGAATCTGCACCATACATACTATTTAAAATATCTCTGTCTGAAGACATTCCATTAGATTCAATGTAAACATGAAGAAGCTCATGCGTAAATGAAGGAATATTTGGAGTTTTACTGGAAGTATAAATTTCAATCGGATCTCTTTCTGTATTTACTCGCCAAGATATTTCATCCTTTGAGTAAATAAGTTTGAAATCAAATTTAGAATTCAGTTCATTCCAAAGTTCTATGTTTTGAATATTTATATTGTCTTCTAGAGTCATTATTTTAATTGAACTATTAGTTTTTTTAAATGGATATTTTTCAAATTTTCAGTTTTAGTCGCGAGCGGGACGCTCTAGCCAACTTGGGGAACTAAGATTCATGGAGATTGTTAGCATTATTTTTTTCTACTGCAATTATTTTTTCAAATTTATTATGAACTATGATAATTAAAAGTCCAAAAATGATAGCACACACAATCAATAAATTATTTAAGAACCCACTTACAGAAAACGATAGTCTGATCAGGATAGTGGAAATGATAAATCCAGAATTTCTCATAACTTTGTGGAATTCATTTGTAATGAAAAAAGAAAATAATAATAAAAAAACATCGGCGAAAATTAAAAAAGTGAAAAATTGCTCAAAAAAGATATTGTTTATATTTGAGAATGAATTAGTAATATTTTCTTGTGGATAAATAATTTGTATCAGCCAGTTCGCAAAGGAATAAATTGCAAGTAAAACAAACACAGGTACTAAAAATGTTGCCATCAATTTTTTAATTTGTACAAATCTTGATAGACTAACAATTTGGATTTTATGTAATACAATTGAACTATATACCTTTTTACTTTGAATATAGAAAAGGTAAATAAGAAAAAACATCAATATAGACGTAACCAAATCGTAGGTAAACTGTAAATTATAGTTAACACTAAACCAATCAGGTGTAATAGCCAAATGTGAAAGGTCTTTAAACAATCTTCGAATCACAATCAGGGTCATAATTTCATATTGCTTGCCAATATAAGTGGTGAAAGATTTTGGGAGATAATAAATCAGCAAATATACCTCATAGAGGAGTATAAAAGAAAAAGGGGTATAAATAGCAGCAATAGGATGGCTTAGTAAGTCTGAAGGTTCATTCAGAGAAATCATGCCAAAATCCACCAAGTAAATAATCGTAAGGTGAATAATGAAACTTGAAATAGCTATTGACAAAATAGCTCTTTCACTTCTTTCTTTAGTTTTGTCCGAAAGAAATTTGTCATAAAGTGTCTCAAATAATTTTAAAAAAGTCATTTAGAAGATTTATTTTGTTATTATTAAGTAAAAGAAAAACTGTTTATTTGCCCTTATACGTAACCTATTTTCGAATATAAACCTTTTAAGGTATTGGCTCGGAAAAAAACTAATATCATCTAATATGTTGATTTCAGCTATAAAATAAGTTATGCTTTATTATTGATCTCAATAAATACCATTTATCAAACGCAAATCAGCTAATTTTGTACGACAATTATCACCTTTTTTGTTTTGCTAATGTATGAAAATAAACTAACAAATAAGTTTTTCATCTGCTGCTGTTTGAATAAAAAAAGTGTTTAAATAGATAATTATTTATCGATTGAATTCAATTTACTTTACTAATGTCTTTCATATGGTGATGATAACAAATTATTAATAAGATCTGTAAAGTAATCGAATAGCAATAAGTAGAGCTTGCGATTGCGATTTCCTAGCTTCCATTGTTTCTAAGCTATGGGAGACATCGCTTATTTTTTGTTAAAAACAAAAAAAAATGGAATGAAGAAGTTATGGAATTAGGCGAAAATCAAAAATAATAATAAAAAGGGGTATTTAATTTTTAAATAAGAAACTGAAAAACGTATTGGAAAACCAATCGTCATTTATTAGCTTTTTATAAAAAAATAGGTAGCATAATAAAATAGGTGAATTTTACAAACTTGTTCAATAGTTGTATAAAACTATTTTTTCTTTAGACAGTACTTTTTAAATGTCTGATAAAGTGATATTTAAATAAAAAATAGTACTTTTATATGGTTGATAAAATATCACAACTGTGCTGCCAGATGCAGAAAAAAATAAATTATTTTGTTATGAATGATTCAAAAAAAGACATCGTTGCTATCGCTTCTGAAAGTGCTAAAACATTAGCTGCGGCAGTAACGGCAGCAGGTTTGGTACAAACACTTCAAGGTACTGGTCCATTTACTGTTTTTGCACCTACAGATGCTGCCTTTGCAGCTATTCAAAAAGATGTAGATACACTTCTGAAACCGGAAAACAAAGCGAAACTTACCGACATTTTAACCTATCATGTTGTTTCTGGAAACGCAATGGCGGCCGATTTAAAAGACGGCCAAGAACTCACCACAGTACAAGGTGCCAAATTAAAAGTGGCTATCAAAGGAGATAAGGTAATGATTGGCGATGCACAAGTAACCATGGCCGATGTTGGTGCTTCAAATGGAGTGGTTCATGTGATTGACAAAGTTTTAATGCCAAAAATGTAAGTTTACAGCATTTTTCTAAAACCCTCAAGTATGAAGTATACTTGAGGGTTTTTGCATTAATCCAGTCTACGAATTAGAAATTTACTGACATAGATTTCTAATCTGTTATTTAGGTTAGACCGCATATTTATATAATTACAATAACCAAATTTATACCACTTTTTTTATATTGATAATTTGTGGCTGGATGTATAGAAACAAATAAAACTTAGGAATTAGTCTTCCTAGCCTTTATAGTAATTGAAATCCTTTTCTCTAGATTTATTGATTTTGTGCCGTCAGGCACTAAATATTGGTAGCGACAATTACAATAATAACCAGGGGTGCCTTTTAGGTACGCAATAAATCGATAAATGTAACGTACCCAAGGCACGTAAAAATCCATTACAAATTGATTTACTACCAATATTTAGTGCCTGACGGCACAATTAAAGCTGTGATTTAAACTAATAGGTTTGCTATGTTTTTTCAAATGCAAAACCATAATGTATAAACAATTTTGTTTACACTTGTACTATGAAAACCATTGACATCATAAAAGGAATTCATCCCGGCAAAATTGTAGAGCGGGAATTGAAGAAATGGAACATCAATCAAAGGCAATTTGCGCTTTCACTTGTTGCGCATCCTCAGACTTTGGGTGCCATAATAAAGGGCAACAGGAGGATGAATGTTGATTTGTCTCTTAAAATCGAGGAGAAACTGGAATTAGAAGAAGGCTTCCTGATGACGCTACAGGTTTTTCATGACATAAAGGAAGCAAAGAAAGATAGTGCTTACAAACCCGATTTTGCCAAATTAAGAAAAGGGATATTTTGGGATACTGATTTTGATAAAATTGACTAGAAACTAATGAAGGTTTCAATAGTGAAAAGAGTTTTTGCTTATGGGAATAAAACGGAACAAGAAGAAATTACTCGTTTTTATGGAAAAGAGGAAGTTTCTAAAATTAATTTATTGCACCCTGAACTACTAACAAAATAGCTTATGTATTGGAATACAGTTTCCCCTTTGCTTAAACAAGTTTTAATTGATTTTGATGCAAGAAGAATTATTTTCTCCTTTCAGATTGGTTGGAGGAACGTCTTTGAGTTTGCAAATTGGACATAGAGTGTCTATTGATATTGATTTGTTTACAGCTGCTGATTATGGTTCGATTGATTTTAAAGAGATAAGAAGTTTTCTGGAGAATAAATATCCGTATTGTATCTCTAGAAATCTTGATAATGTTGCGTTTGGAACTTATTTTGAAGTAGGAAATTCATAAGAGGATTTTGTTAAAATAGATTTGTATTATACAAATGAATTTATTTTTGATGCAGGTTCTAAGGACAGTATAAGAATGGCTTCTGAAAATGAAATTATTGCAATGAAATTGGATGTTGTTTTGAGAGGCGGCAGAAAAAAAGATTTTTGGGATTTTCATTATTATCTTCATAAAGTACCGATTGATGAAATGATTTCGTTTTATGGACAGCGCTATCCTTATTGCGATTAATCTACAATTAAAAGTCAATTTTTAAATTTTGAATTGGCTGATGCTGATTTCGACCCATTATGTTTATTGGATAAATCTTGGGAGCTTATCAAATTGGATTTTTTTGAAAGTATCAATAGAAATTCCTAATTCCAAGAGATGGCATTGAAATCCAAAATGCCCTAGCCCTGATAGTAGTGAAAATCCTTTTTTCTCGTTTTTTTTGAACGAGAAAAAAGATTGTAACAAATAGCAGGAAATAGCTCCAACCCTAAACGAAACTTTGAATGACAACTCCCGGAACAATGACAAGCCCTCTGAAATGTCATCTTGTCAGATTTTTTCACGCCAATTTTCACGTAAACTGACAATTTAAGGAAGGTATTTGCATTGGCACAAAGATTGACTTATCGACTTCGAGTCATTAAAACTAGTATACAATAAAATTAAATATATTAAAAATGGGTAAAATAATCGGAATTGATTTAGGTACGACAAACTCTTGTGTTTCTGTAATGGAAGGTAATGAAGCAGTTGTTATTCCTAACGCAGAAGGAAAAAGAACAACACCATCTATCATCGCTTTTGTTGAAGGTGGAGAAATTAAAGTAGGAGATCCTGCGAAGAGACAAGCGGTAACTAATCCAACTAAGACTATTGCTTCTATCAAACGTTTTATGGGTCATTCTTTTTCTGAAGTTTCGGCTGAAGCAAAAAGAGTTTCTTACAAAGTAGTAAAAGGGGACAACAATACACCACGTGTTGATATTGATGGACGTTTATACTCTGCACAAGAATTGTCAGCTATGACACTTCAAAAAATGAAAAAAACTGCTGAAGACTATTTAGGTCAAACAGTTACTGAAGCGGTTATTACTGTTCCTGCTTACTTTAATGATGCACAACGTCAAGCTACAAAAGAAGCTGGTGAAATTGCAGGTCTTAAAGTAATGCGTATTATCAACGAACCAACTGCAGCAGCGCTTGCTTACGGTCTTGATAAAAAAGGTAAAGATCAAAAAATTGCTGTTTACGATTTAGGTGGAGGTACATTTGATATTTCTGTTCTTGAATTAGGAGATGGAGTTTTTGAAGTATTGTCTACAAATGGAGATACTCACTTAGGTGGGGATGATTTTGACCACGAAATTATTGACTGGTTAGCTGCTGAATTTTTAACTGAAGAAGGTATTGATTTACGTTTAGATCCAATGTCTTTGCAACGTTTGAAAGAAGCTGCTGAGAAAGCAAAAATTGAATTGTCTTCTTCTGCTGAAACTGAAATCAACTTACCTTACGTAACTGCTACAGCTTCAGGACCAAAACACTTAGTTAAAAAATTAACTAGAGCTAAATTTGAGCAATTAACGGATTCTTTAGTAAAACGTTCTATGGCACCAGTTGCTAAAGCGCTTAAAGATGCAGGTTTATCTGTTTCTGATATTGACGAAGTGATCCTTGTAGGAGGTTCTACTCGTATGCCAAGAATTGCTGACGAAGTGGAGAAATTCTTTGGTAAAAAAGCGTCTAAAGGAGTTAACCCTGATGAGGTTGTTGCAATTGGAGCAGCTATTCAAGGTGGAGTTCTTTCTGGAGATGTAAAAGATGTATTGTTACTTGACGTTACACCTTTATCTTTAGGTATCGAAACTATGGGTGGTGTTATGACAACTCTTATTGAGCCTAACACAACTATTCCAACTAAAAAATCTCAAGTTTTCTCTACAGCTGCAGATTCTCAACCAACAGTTGAAATCCACGTTTTACAAGGGGCTAGAGCAATGGCTGCTGATAACAAAACTATCGGTCGTTTCCATTTAGATGGTATTCCACCAGCACCAAGAGGTGTTCCACAAATTGAAGTAACTTTTGATATTGATGCTAATGGTATCATCAAAGTTTCGGCAACTGACAAAGGAACTGGTAAATCTCACGATATTCGTATCGAAGCTTCTTCTGGATTAACAGCTGAAGAAATCGAAAGAATGAAAAAAGATGCAGAAGCTAACGCTGAATCTGACAAAATTGCAAGAGAAAGAGCTGAAAAATTGAATGAAGCGGATGGAATGATCTTCCAAACTGAAACTCAATTGAAAGAATTAGGTTCTAAATTATCTGATGAAAACAAAGTTGCGGTAGAATATGCATTAACTGAATTGAGAATGGCACACCAATCTCAAGACATTCCTGCAATTCAAACGGCTCTTGACAACATCAACGCTGCTTGGAAAAAAGCAACTGAGGCGATGTATGCTCAAGGGGAACAAGGTCAAGCTGAAGCACAACCTCAAGGGGATGCTGCTCAAGGAGACAATGTTGAAGACGTTGAATTCGAAGAAGTAAAATAATAATTCTCTGTAGAGATGCACTTCGGTGCATCTCTACTATTGGTTTAGAAAACCGTTCGCCTTTGGTGAACGGTTTTTTTATGGACAATGATTTTCTGATTATTCTTGTTCTTTGCCACTAAATATTTTAGTAATAACCAAGGCATGGGGAAATGTTATGGCAGCCAGAAAAGAAAAAAATAACCCATTGAATAATTCTTCTTGGTTGAATACAAAATAGAGAACTGAGATTCCTAGTATCGATATTCCCCAATAAAGCATTGCCGACCTGCAATAGGTAACAAAAAGCGGGAAGGAGTATTTTCCATGAAGGAATTTTATTTGATCAATTATAGAAGGGATGCTATGCCATAAGACGAAGTACAAGGCAAATCCCCATATCAAACTGGAGGATTTGAAAATAATAATAAATAGCAGTAAATATAAAGTCTCTGCTAAAAGTTGTTTTCTTGCTATTTCAAATTTCCAATATAAATAAGCCCCTAATAGAATCAGAAAGCCTACAATTATTTTCAGAGCTGTTATTATGTAGTGGGTGTCAATTGAAATTTTTATGATCTGAAATACAATTTTTTGAACTTCATAAAGGTGAAAAGCAAAGAGGAGAAACAAGATAATTGCGCCATAGAAAAATTGAAATAGTACTGAAAACCATTTTGACACTAACGGCTTTAAATTCTGCCATTGCTGTTCCCCAAAATGATATGCGCTTACAACAAGAAATAGTAGTAATGCTAACCAAGAAATTACATAAAATAATAGGGCACCCACAAAAACTACAAGTACATAATAACCTACTATTTTTAAGAAAGGAAAAGCCTTCTTTTTACTATTTATATTTTCGATTAACAGAAGATCGTTTGCACCGTGTAATATACCAAAGGAAAATATCAAAATAAACCCAATGATAATTTGCACCCGATGTGAAAAAAAAGAATCAATCCATAATCCGAAGAAACTAACTACAATTGAGATATTTAAATATTTTGACACTAATTTATATTTTGTTTAAAATTAATATAAAAAAATTAAACAAAAGGTATTTTTATTATCAAACTTTTTTATATCTTTGGTTTAACAAAATCACTTAACCTTAATTACTTATGACAAACTTTATGTTTATTCCAGGATTAGTTGCAAGATTATCACCTACTGATTATGTAGGATTTACCTTTTTTGTTGGCTGTATGGCCATGATGGCTGCTTCGGCTTTCTTCTTTTTATCATTAAATCAATTTGATAAGAAATGGCGAACTTCAGTATTAGTTTCAGGTTTGATTACTTTCATTGCTGCCGTACATTATTTTTACATGAGAGATTATTGGGCTGCGTTCCAGGAGTCGCCAACATTTTTTCGTTATATCGATTGGACTTTAACCGTTCCATTGATGTGTGTTGAGTTTTTCTTAATTTTGAAAGTTGCTGGTGCAAAGCAATCATTGATGTGGAAAATGATTATTTTATCATTAGTGATGCTTCTTACAGGGTATTTTGGAGAGGCAGTAGATCGTCCGAATGCATGGCTATGGGGATTAATCTCAGGTATCGCTTATTTTGTGATTGTTTATGAAATCTGGCTTGGTAATGCTTCTAAATTAGCAGCTGCAGCAGGTGGCAACGTTTTAGCTGCCCATAAAATATTGTGTTGGTTCGTGTTAGTTGGATGGTCAATTTATCCATTAGGATATATGTTAGGAACTGACGGCTGGTACAACGGAATACATGGATTAGGTCTTAACATCGACGTTGTATACAATATTGCGGATGCCATCAATAAAATTGGTTTTGGGCTTGTGGTTTACAACTTGGCATTAAAATCACAAACAACTTAATTTTATTTTATTTGTTTTTAAGAACCGAACTAGCGATAGCTCGGTTTTTTTATGAAATTTATTTTTTAAAAAATAGATGCACTCTTTTTGTATCAAATATTATTGTACTTTTCAATCTCTTTGAAATCTACTTTAATTATGAATAAAACAATCCTACTTCTTGCATTATTATTTTGTTGTACGGCTATTTTTAGCCAAAGCAATAAAACATCTAAAAAAAGTTCTTCTTCTGCTGTTTTTGCAAAATCAGATAATGTTTCGACGAAAATGATTAAGAATAAATTTTATTTGTTTATCACCAATAAAGGAGCCAAAAAAGACACGATTTTATTGAAAAGTTTTGAGGTAGATAAGTTGCCCTTAGAATGTAAAATCGAACCCTTTACGACCAAAGGAACTACTTTGCATAAAATAACGTGGTTGGAAAAAAAGACCTCACAAAGCAAATTAAAAACAGAGGCTGCAGTAACTACCGTTTCTGTAATTTGTGATATAGCTTCAAAAACAAAAGTGCTGTCTAATGAACAAACTACCACAAAAATAACCGAAATACATTTTTTAGATGACAAACAAACGGTTTCTGAAACGATAGACCGAATTAGAAATGAAGGTTTTGAATGTATCGTAAATAAAGATGGAAACGTGGTATTGAAAAATAAAGCAAAGGAAAATAAAATGGTTTACGTTCCTGCGGATAAAAAGTTTGTATTCGCTTCTGCGGGAACTTCTAAGAAGAAATAAATACTATTAGTTGATGAAAAATAAGCCCGATTCGTTTCAAAAATGAGTCGGGCTTATTTTTATACAGAAATAAATGTTATTAACCCGTTGGTTGCAATTATTTAAAACTAAGAGTTTAGAAAAAAACACATAGGATCATAGAAAAAAGGTTAGGCTAACCCCATTCTTGGGTTGCTTCGCCAATTCGACCTCTGGTCTCGGGTCACAAAGCTATGATTTACTATAATAAAGTGAAACGCCTTGATAGAAGCATATTAAAACTATGTTTCTATGCGTTTTAAAAAAACTTGAAATAAACCCAACGGCTATTTTTAATAAGTCATACATGATTAATCTCCTATTAGTACTAATTATTTCTGCATATCTTTGTTTTTTTATAAATGCCAAATTCCCAAAGGAGCCATTCATTGACAAAAGTTTTTGTAATATTACGATATAAATAATTTTGGATGAGAAAAATTAAATACAAGAAAGGCAGAAAACTGCAACCATATAATCTGGAATATACCGGGGTTCACAAAAGCCACGAGTCAGAAATGCAGTTGTTTGTTTTTGACAATTTTGATTTAACAGAATATGAGGATTTTAAAGTTTCGGATCTGGATAAATACATCAATATTCAAAAAACCAATTGGCTGAATTTGCATGGCTTAAATAATATTGAATTGATAAAGTCTATTGGAACTTATTTTAATATCGATAATTTTATGCTTGCCGATATTTTGAATACTACAAGGAGAACTAAACTGGAAGAGTCTCAGGACAGTTTATTCTTTAATATAAAATCACTTTTGCCAGCCGGAGATTCTGATAATATTAGTGTGGAGCAAATTAGTTTTCTGATAAAGGATGGTATTTTGATTTCTTTTCAGGAAAAACGCAGTGATTTTTTCATACACATTCGGGAACGAATTAGAACGCATTCCGGAATTGTAAGAACAAAAAAAACGGATTATCTTTTGTATATTCTTTTGGATTCTATTATGCAAAATTTCTATATCACCATAGAGCATGAAGAAGATAAAGTCGAAGAACTGATTAACCTTTCTAAAAACAGTGCTGACCCAATAATTTTGGAAAGGATTGAAAAGCATCGCGATAATTTCAATTTTCTGAAGCGATCTATTATTCCTTTACGTGATTCTTTGTATGACATTAAAAGCATAAAAGACGATAACGTTTTTAATTCTATTGAAGCAGATAATTTTAGTTTTTTTACTCGATTACATCAAAAAAGTTTAGAGCTTCTGGAACAAATAGAATCGGATATGGGTTCACTGGAAAGTGCTTCTAACTTCTTTTTTTCGGCCCAAACGCATAAGATGAATGAGATTATGAAAACACTGACTATTGTGTCGGCAATCTTTATTCCGCTTACCTTTATTGTAGGTGTTTACGGAATGAATTTTGAAAATTTGCCGGAACTGAAATACCAATATGGGTACCATACCGTTATGGGCTTTATGTTTTTAATAGTGATTGGAATGATTATTTATTTTAAAAAACGCCGTTGGTTTTAGTAAGTATAAAGCAATACATTCAATTTATTTAGAATTAAATATAAAAACAAAAAAATGAACAAGGCCATATATATAGCAACAAGCGAACAGAATAGCGGTAAGTCTATTATAACTTTAGGGTTGATGAGCATGCTTATAGGCAAGACTGCCAAAGTTGGTTATTTTAGACCCATTGTAGAAGATTTTGAAGAAGGTGGATTTGACAATCACATTGAAACGGTGATTGGTCATTTTGGGTTGGATATTCAATTTGAAGATGCCTATGCCATTACAAAAAGTAGACTAATCAAAAAGAAGAACAAAGGGAAAATAGGTGAGGTTCTTGATTTAATTATTGAAAAATATAAGAAGTTAGAAGAGCGATTCGATTTTGTTTTGGTTGAAGGTACCAGTTTTACTGGAGAAGGAACCGTTATCGAATTAGATATGAATGTTTTGATTGCCAAAAATCTTGGAATTCCAACTATTATTGTGGGTTCCGGAGTCGGGAAAACATTAGAGGAATTAATCGATAGTCTTTACCTGGTCTATGACTCATTCAAAGTAAAAGAAGTAGAAGTCTTGGCTGTAATTGCCAATAAAGTGCAACGGGAGAATATAGAATTAGTGACTAATGGATTGAAAAAAAGTCTGCCGGAGAACGTCCTTGTGACTGCTATTCCTTTAATTCATAATTTGAACAATCCTACACTTCAGGAAATTGTAAATGAATTGGATGCTAAAGTTTTATTTGGTGCCGCACACTTGAACAATCAAACCGGAAATTTTAGCGTTGGAGCGATGCAATTGTGTAATTATTTATTGCATTTAAAAGAAAATAGTCTGGTAATCACTCCAGGAGATCGCGCTGATATTATTCTTGGCGCACTGCAAGCAAATGAATCAGTAAATTATCCGTCGATTTCTGGAATTGTGTTGACAGGGAATATCTTGCCAGAAGTCAGTATTTTGAAATTAATTGAGGGGCTTTCTACTGTTGTACCAATAATAGCAGTTGAGGAAGGGACGTATTATATTACCAATAAAATTGGATCGATAAAGTCAAAAATTTACGCGAATAACAAACAAAAGATTGAAATTTCAATTAGTACATTCGAAAAATACGTTGACTTAGATAATTTGGCTGAAAAGCTAATTACTTTTGAAGCTGAGGGTATGACACCAAAAATGTTTCAATATAACTTAGTAAAAAGAGCTAGAAAGCATAGAAAACACATTGTTTTGCCAGAAGGCAATGACGAAAGAATCATTATTGCCGCTTCTAGATTACTAGCGATGGATGTCGTTGATATTTCAATTATCGGAAATAAAAAACAAATAGAAAATAAAGTAGCAGAGTTAGGGTTAGAGTTTGATTTCTCAAAAGTTGATATTATAAATCCAATAGAATCTAAAAATTATGATGATTATGTAAATACCTACTACGAGTTGCGAAAAACTAAAAACGTAACTTTAGGTATGGCCAAAGATTTGATGGAAGATGTTTCGTATTTTGGAACAATGATGGTCTATAAAGGCGATGCGGACGGAATGGTTTCCGGAGCGGCACACACCACGCAACATACCATTTTGCCTGCTTTGCAATTCATCAAAACGAAACCCAACTCCTCTGTGGTTTCTTCTATATTTTTTATGTGTTTAGAAGACCGTGTTTCTGTTTTTGGAGACTGTGCCATTAATCCAAATCCGACTGCAGAACAATTGGCAGAAATTGCAATTTCAAGCGCTGATTCCAGTTTGGCTTTTGGAATTGAGCCAAAAATTGCCATGCTATCTTATTCATCAGGTTCATCAGGAAAAGGAGATGAAGTCGATAAAGTACGGACTGCAACCGAAATAGTGAGAAAAAAACGTCCCGACTTAAAAATTGAAGGGCCTATTCAATATGACGCCGCAGTGGATATGGAAATAGGCCAAAGTAAAATGCCAAATTCAGAAGTGGCTGGACAAGCAAGTGTCCTTATTTTCCCGGATTTAAACACAGGAAACAACACGTATAAAGCCGTACAGAGAGAAACAGGAGCATTAGCCATTGGTCCGATGTTACAGGGCCTAAACAAACCCGTAAATGATTTAAGTCGTGGTTGCACCGTAGATGATATTATAAATACTGTAGTTATCACGGCGATTCAAGCACAAGGATTATAAAAAATTAAAAATTTAGACCCGAGAGCTTTGCTCGAAGTGGCGAAGCAATTAAAAATTAAAAGAATAACAAACTAAAAAAAACTTAGAGACTTAGTGCCTTTGCGGCAAAAAAAATAATACAAATGAAAATCGTAATTATAAACTCAGGAAGTTCTTCTATAAAATATCAATTAATTGACATGCCAAGCGGTGAAGGCATTTGTTCCGGTATGATTGACAGAATAGGATTGGAAACTTCTAATCTAACGTATGTAACAGATCATGTCAAGCTGGAAGAGATTTTGCCCATTCCCACACATAAAATTGGTTTAGAAAAAATCGCCAAATTGTTGATGGATGAAGCTGTTGGAGTTATAAAAAGCACTTCAGAGATTGAGGCTGTTGGTCATCGTGTAGTTCATGGCGGAAGTACTTTTTCGAATACTGTTATCATCAATAAGGAAGTAAAAGAAAAAATAAAACAACTTTTTGATTTAGCGCCTTTACATAATCCTGCCAATTTAGAAGGGATAAATGTAGCCGAAGAAATTTTCGAAAATGCTCAACAAGTTGCTGTTTTTGATACCGCTTTTCACCAAACGATTCCTGTTGTTGCCCATAAATATGCGTTACCAAATTACCTTTTGACAGAAAAAAAAATACGGGTGTATGGTTTTCACGGAACCAGCCATAAATATGTTTCAGAAAAGGCGCTTGCGCATTTAGAAAACAATTCTAAGATTATAACAATACATTTAGGAAACGGTTGTAGTATGACTGCGATAAAAGATGGTAAAAGTATCGATCATAGCCTTGGTTTTGCACCTTCCAACGGTCTGATTATGGGAACGAGAAGTGGAGATATAGATCAGTCTATTGTATTTTATATGGTCAACACTCTAGGTTACACTTTAGATTCGGTAAATAGTTTATTACTTAAAGAAAGTGGAATGCTCGGACTTACCGGGTTTAGCGATTTGAGAGATATAGAAGCAAACGCAGAGCTTGGGAATGTTGATTGCCAACTGGCTTTAGCAATGAATGCTTACCGAATCAAAAAATATATTGGTTCCTATGCGGCTGTTTTGAATGGGTTGGATGCGATTGTTTTTACGGCCGGAATTGGAGAAAATTCTTCTTACATTCGAAAATTGGTTTGTACCGATATGGATTATTTCGGTATTAAATTGGATGAGTCCAAAAATGAAATTCGTTCCAGAGAAGCAAGAGAAATCAATACTGCGGATTCAAAAACAAAAATATTAGTAATACCCACCAATGAAGAAATTGAAATTGCAAATCAAGTTTATGAATTGCTTTATTAAAAAAAACCTTTGTTCTTGAAAGCTTCTCAATAGAGAAGCTTTTTTTATGCTTTACATTGAATAAATGTGTTTATATTTGGAGATAAAACGCCAAATTTTGAAATTAAGAATTATTAAAATACTCCTACTCTGTTTTATATCCTCGCACTTGTGTTCTCAAGAGTTGCTCCCATTTGTCGAGAATTACAATAAATCAAATTATCAGGGCGATAACCAGATTTGGAATGTAGCACAAGGAAATGATGATGCTATGTATTTTGCCAATAACCATTATTTGTTGCGATACGACGGTGTAAAATGGGAGAAAAATACGTTGCCTAATAAAACCATTATACGGTCCATAATGGTGGATGGCGACAAGATTTATTCGGGTTCTTACAAAGAGTTTGGGTATTGGTTTCGAAAAGAGGGGAAAATGTATTATGTTTCAATTTCTAGCAGAAAGAATGTCTTTGATGACAATGAAAACGAGGAGATTTGGAAGATTTTCAAATTTAACAATAAAATTTATTTTCAATCCTTTAATGAAATATTTCTTTACGATGGAAAGACAATTAAGAAAACTAAATTGCCATTTCTTATTTCCTATTGTTTTATAATTGACAATCAATTGTTGATAGCTTCAGTTGAAAAAGGAGTTTTTATAATGAATAATTCCAAGATTGAGAAGTTAAAAGGTTGGGATGTTTTAAAGAATAATGTTATTCATGCCATTGAAAAGCACAAAAATAAAACGTACATTTTTACTAAAAAAAATGGAGTTTATGTTGAAGAGAACGGGGTTTTAAGTTCTTGGAAAAACCCGCTAAATGAAACTTTAAAAGCTGCAAATATAAATGTTGCCAAGTTTATTAAGAATAATAAACTTGTTATAGGAACTGCCAGTAAAGGTATTTATGTATTTGATTTAAATGCTAATACCTATAAAAACATCAATCGAAATAATGTCTTAATGAACAACTCTGTTTTGAGTATTGGTTTGGACAAAGAGAATGATTTATGGTTGGGTTTAGACAACGGAATTGCTCACATTGAAGTCAATTCACCGATATCTATTTTTTATGATAATTCTGGGGTTTTAGGATCAGTATATTCTGTTGCAACTACTGATAAAGGCTATTTGATGGCTTCCAATCATGGTGTTTTTAAATATGAAAACAACCAATTTTTATCGGTTCCAAATATGCAAGGACAGGCTTGGAATATCAGTAAAATAAACAATAAGTACCTTATTGGTCACAATGAAGGAACTTTCATTTATGAAAACGGTGTTTTCTCTAAATTAAATGATAGAAATGGAGGATGGAATCTAACGAAAAGCAATATTAATAATTCTTATTTACAGGCTACCTACAGTGGTGTTACTATTTATAATGATGCCAATGATTTAACTCTAAAAATTGATGTAAAAGGTCTTTTGAAGCCTATAAAATATGCTGCACAAAATAAAATAAACGAAATATGGGCTGCGGATAATTACAGAGGATTGTATCGAATTCAGTTGAATGACAGTTATGAAACTATCGATGTGGAAAATGTTAGCCAACGTAATAAAATTGCAAATGATTTTGGAGTGAAAATATTTGAGTTCCGAGGTGAAATCCTCTTTTTGATTCATAATTCTTGGTATACTTATAATTCGATTACGAATCAATTAGAACTGAATCAATTGTTTAATTCGAATTTCAAAAATATATCAGATATTGTAGTTATTGACGATAGTCATTTTATTGTTCTAAAAGATGGGCTTTTGTATCCTATTTATGCAAATGCAAATAAATTTGTTTGGAATAGTATCCAAGAAAAATATTACAAAGGTAAAATCATCAATGATAATTTAAAAATTTTTAAAAACAAGGACAACTATTTATTAAACTTGGATGACGGTTTTATTTCTCTTCAATTAAAATATGATAATAAGCAAAGCACGACTATTAAAATTGAAGCTTTTAGTGATACGAATTTAGTTAAAAACAACTCAAAAATCAATTATAATTCGGAGTTAAAAATCAATGTTATTTCAGGGATTTTTGGAGCAACAAAACCTAACTTGTTTTATAAAATTGATAATGGAAATGATTTCATAGCCATAAAAGGCGGATTGATCGTTTTGAATAATCTTAGTAATGGCGCCCATTTCGTTACCATTTACAACCATGATGGATTGAATTATAGTAAAATTGCCAATTTTGAATTTACGGTTGCAAAACCCTGGTATTTTTCTTTTGGGATGATTTTGGTATACTTGATTGTGGTAGGATTGATTTTATATTTGTATTATAAATGGAATAAGATAAAATACATTCAGAAACTGAAATTTCAGGAAGAAGAATTAAAACACCAAAAGAAAATTCTGGAGATGGAATTAAAAGCCGAAAATGAATTAAATGTTCAGGAATATGAAAAGCATATCTTGGAACTTGAATTACAATCGAAATCATCTGAAGTTGCCGGTAAATCACTTTCGATTGCGAAGCAAAGTGAAATGATCGAAAATATTCAAGGAATTCTAGATACAGAAACCGATTTCAATAAATTAAAAAGCGAAATCAAAAAAGCCATAAAAATAAATGCGGTTAACAAGCATGAATGGGAAACCTTTGAAACAAATCTAAATCAAATTCACAATGAATTTATAATTAGTCTAACTAAAAAATATCCAAACCTTACTTCAAAGGATATTAAGCTTTGCATTTACTTAAAAATGAATCTTTCATCCAAAGAAATCGCACCAATCATGAATATTTCTTTTAGAGGAGTCGAACTGCATCGTTATCGATTAAGGAAGAAGTTGAACCTTGTTCAAGATGAAAATCTCTCTAAATTTTTGATAATTTTATAAAAAAGTTGTTATATTTATAGATAATTTATTTTTTAAGTCAATTCATTACGGAATTACAATACATCATTACTACATCAATACGATGTAGTATTATTCTCTTTACCTTTCTCAATAGCACCAAAACATTGATTTCTTGTTTCAATTTGATATTTTGATGTATTTATGTAGTAAATGCATTTACCTTACTATAACGTTGTAATTATTTAATTTGGCTCTACTAACTTTAACAAATTATTAATATATGAGAAATTTTATTTTTAGCTTTTTAGCACTCATTTTACTTCCAGCCTATATGTCTGGTCAAGTAATTAAGGGAAAAGTATTGGATCAAAGTGGGATTGGGATTCCAGGAGCAAGTGTAATTGCAGCTGATTCTAGAACTTCTGCTGATACTGATTTTGACGGTAATTTTAATATTAATGCCAAAGTTGGCGAAATATTAAAGATTAGCATGGTAGGTTTTGATGCTGTATCAGTAACTGCAACAGCAGGTGAAATGACTGTAACGCTAAACGAATCGAAAGACACAGAATTAAAAGAGGTTGTAATCATTGGTTATGGTTCTAGAAAAAAATCAGACAATACAGGATCAATATCACAACTGTCTTCAACAGACATTAACAAAACTAAAGTGTTGAATGCCACGCAAGCGATACAAGGAAAAGCAGCTGGTGTTCAGGTTATCGGGACCGATGTGCCGGGAAGTGCTCCTTCGTTAATCATTAGAGGTATTGGTACGTATGGTGCTGATAGAACTCCTTTATATGTAGTGGATGGTATTCCGACAAAAAACATTAATAATTTGAATTCCAATGATATTGCATCATTTGATATCCTAAAAGATGCTTCATCCTTAGCAATTTATGGAAATCAAGCGGCGAATGGAGTTGTAATTATTACTACTAAAAAAGGAAAAGGCGACAAGACTACTGTTGAATATGATGGTTTTTATGGAGTTCGTACTCCGTTAAAAACAGTTAAAATGGCTGGTTCAAATCGTTTTGCTTATTACTCTGATGTGGCCGAACAAAACACTAGATTCTCAACGGATCAACGCTATAATACCAACTGGTTTGATGAAATTACCAGATTAGGAATGTATTCTTCGAATAACTTATCACTTTCTGGAGCTTCTGAAAAAATCAATTATTTATTCAGTTTGAACTATTATGATGAGAAAGGAGTTTTAGACGGGTTGGATTTTAATCGTTTTACTTTTAGAAATAACAACGATTACAAGCTTTCTGATAAATTAAAAATTACGCAAACGTTAAGTGGTTCGATTTCTAAGTCTACACCGAAACCATTATCTGCATTTACTTCGGCTTACAAACAATCACCATTAGTTCCTGTAAGATATCCAAACGGTAGATGGGGAATGCCGATAATAGGTACTGATGGACAAGCATCTACAAGTGGTGCTTTATTCAATAATGTAGGGAATCCTGTTGCTCAATTAGAGTATTTTACTGAAGAGCAAAAGAACTTATTGTTACAGGGAAGTCTTGGATTAGAATACAAAATTTTTGATGAATTGAAATTTACATCAAGAGTAGGATTGGAATACAACACTTTCAAAAGGTTTTCATACACGCCTACACGTGAATTGTGGTTAGCAGCTGACCCGACAAGAGATGCAGCTAATTATTCGTCAGCAGAACCGATAAATGAATTAGTGACCGCAAGAAGTGATTATTTTAATTGGAATTTTGATAATTTCTTGACTTACAATAAGAAATTTGCTGATATTCATGATGTTGAATTAACCGTCGGTATGTCTGCTCAAGAATTTGGAAGTAAAGAAGATTTAGAAGTAAAAGGTAGAAATGTTCCGGAGAATTCTAATTACTGGAGTTTAAATCAATCTAGTGCTATTGCTAACAACGTAGTTACTAATCACAGAATTGGAAATCGTAAAAATTTAATTGGATATTTTGCTCGATTCCAATATACACTTATGGAGAAATACCTTTTTACAGGTACGATTCGTAGAGATGGCTCTTCACAATTTGGTTTGGATAACAAATGGGGTAATTTTCCATCATTTGGTTTGGGATGGGTACTTTCAAAAGAAGGTTTCTTGAAAGATAGCAAAGCAATCAATTTCTTAAAACTTCGTGGTGGTTGGGGAAGATTGGGAAATCAAAATGTACCTATCAATCAACAAACGTTTAGTTCAGGAGCAGGTTTAGGATATGATTTTGGAGGTTCACTTTATTCAGGAACTACCATTGGTGCATTTATTGACCCTACTTTGGGCTGGGAAATTACTGATGAGACTTCTATTGGTTTAGACTTTAAAGTATTAGAAAATAAATTATCTGGATCTTTTGATTGGTATGATAAAAATACTTCTAATGTGGTTTTGAACGTTACTCCACCGCTTACAGTGGGTACAGGAGCAACTCCAGCACATGCAGGTGAAATCTCTAATACTGGATTTGAAGTTTCTCTGCGTTGGGATGATAACATCAATGAGGATTTAAAATATTGGATTGGTGCCAATTATTCGAACAATAAAAATGAGGTTTCAAACGTATTTAACCCTTTGGCGATTAGACAAAATGGTGGTTTCATCAACAACGGGCAGTTTACAAAACGATTGGAAGTAGGACAACCTTTGGGAAGTTTCTATTTGTTTGAAGTAGCAGGTTACGATGCGAACGGGAATTTCACCTATTTTGACAAAGATGGCGGAATTACTTCGAATCCGGTTGAAACAGACAGAAAATTCTTTGGATCTTCATTACCAACGTATTATTATGGTATGAACTTAGGTTTTGAATACAAAAACATTGATTTTTCAGTAGATGCTTACGGCGTAGGTGGAAACAAAGTGTATAATGGTAAAAAAGCGCAACGTTTTGGTAACGAAAATATTGAAGCGAGCATTGCTACAGATTTTTGGACACCATCAAATACTACTGCTGGAAATCCGGCACCGTTTAATTCAGTTCCGTTATCTTCGGATTACTATTTAGAATCAGGGGCTTTCCTTAGAGTAAACAACATTACTTTAGGATACACATTACCTAAAATAACAAATTCTGTTTCTTCAGTTCGTATTTATGCAAGTGCAATAAATCCATTTATTTCGCAAAAGTTCACTGGATATTCTCCAGAATTGAATAATGACGGTGATCCAATGGGACTGCAAGGAATTGAGTTAGATGCTTATCCTACTTTGAGTTCATTCATTATTGGTGCTAACGTAAAATTTTAACAAGATGAAAAAAATATTTATACCCATAACTTTAGTGGCTGTTGCGCTGCTTTCTACTAATTGTTCTAATGATTTTATAGAAGTTGCTCCCACAGAAAACATAGCCGAAGCCGATTTATTAACAATTTATAATAATAATGATGGAGCAAAAAGCTTTGTCACGGCTGTTTATAGCAACGCATTAAGCTTTAGCGCAAGCTCTTTTTCATGGAACGGATTAACCAGCATGACCTCAGATGATGCTGATAAAGGATCAGATCCAGGAGATACAGGAGCAGATAAAGACAAGTGTGATGCACTTACTTTAGATGCTACTTCGCTATCCGTTCAAGAAGTTTTTGAAACGAATTTTCAGGGGGTAAGCAAGGCTAATATTGCCCTAAATTACCTTCCTAAATTAGACAAAGCGGATGCAGCAGTAATAGCACGATTAACAGGTGAGGCTAAATTTCTTCGCGCTTTGATATATTTCAATTTGGTAAGATGTTATGGCGGTGTGCCAATTGTGGATCATGTTCCAGTGCCATCATCTGCTGCAGATACTGATATGACATTGACGAAAAAAACAAAAGCAGAAGTGTATGCTTTTATTCAAACAGATTTATTAGCTGCAATTGATGCTTTACCTGAAAAATCTAGTTATGCAATTTCTGATTTGGGTAGAGCAACTAAAGGTGCTGCTCGCGCTTTATTGGCAAAAGTATATTTATACCAAGGTAATTGGCAAGGTGTAAAAGACCAGTGCGCTGCTGTTACCGGTTATAATTTAGTATCTAATTATGCTACAATTTGGAGAGAAGTTGGGGAAGACAGTGTTGAATCTATCTTTGAAATCCGTGGTTACGGGGGAAATCCGTCTCAAGGGATTGAAGGTTATATGGTTTCTCAAGGAGCCAGAGGAACGAGTGGCTGGGGTTGGGGTTTCAATACGCCTACTGTAGGATTAACTAATTCTTATGAAGCAGGTGATGTGAGAAAAGACGCCACAATTATTTTCGCTGGTGAAACCATGTGGGACGGAAGAATAGTTTCTCCGCTAGTTGCTAACCCACGATACAATGAAAAAGCATATGTTAGTAACACTGCTGAAACATTTAATGGTGACTGGGAAACCACAAAAAACATACGTGTTTTACGTTATGCAGAAGTTTTGTTGATGCAAGCAGAAGCTGCTAATGAAAGTGGAAACGGTGATGTAACTGGTCCATTGAATAAAGTAAGAAACAGAGCTGGTTTAGCAAATACAACTGCAACGGGACAAGTTGGATTGAGAGCTGCAATTAGAGCTGAAAGAAGACATGAGTTGGCTTTTGAGCATGACAGATGGTTTGATATCGTAAGAACAGGTCAAGCAAAATCAGTTATGGCTGCCGATGGAAAAACTTTCGTGGAAGGAAAACATGAATTGTTTCCTTTACCTCAGAAATTTATTACTCAGGCAGCTGGTAAATCTATCCAGAATCCAGGATATAATTAACAATAGCTACAGCTTTGCTCTTTCTTTTTGAAAGCGTTAAAGTTTGTAGGAACTCTATTATACACAATAAAACAAAATCTAAAATGATAAAATTTTCAATTTTAGTTATGCTTTTTTCTTTTCTTGGATGTGACTCTTCTAGTTCAACTTCAAGTGGTGGTGCGGTAGTTACTCCTCCAGTTGTTGTTCCCCCGGTAGTAAAATTATCTGATGAAGAATTAATAGATTTGGTTCAAAAGCAAACCTTCGCCTATTTTTGGAATTATGCTCAAACTAATTCAGGAATGGCAAGAGAACGCTATATTCCTCAAGATCCAAGTTTTGACCAGAATATTGTCACAACAGGCGGTTCTGGTTTTGGTTTGATGGCTATTGTTTCGGCAATGTCCCGTGGTTATATTACCAAAGCACAGGGCGCAGAACGTCTTAATAAAATTGCTAATTTTCTGACTACTGCTGAACGTTTTCATGGCGCATGGCCGCATTGGATAAATGGGACTACAGGTCGTGTTATTCCTTTTGGAACTAAAGACAACGGCGGCGATTTAGTAGAAACGTCTTTTTTAGTGGCTGGAATGATAACCGTTCGCGAATATTTTAAAAACGGAACAACCGAAGAAAAAGCAGTAGCCCAAAAATTCGATGAGTTGTGGAAAGGAGTGGACTGGCAATGGTACACTAACAATCAAAATATGTTGTTCTGGCATTGGTCTCCTAATTACAATTGGGAAATGAATTTTCCACTGGAAGGCTACAATGAATGTTTGATTACGTATGTTATGGCAGCAGCTTCGCCAACAAATCCAATTGCTCCGGCAGCTTATCATGAAGGCTGGGCAAGAAGCGGTGGTATTGTTTCGGCTAAAACCAAATACAATTTACCTTTGATTTTAAAACACAATGGAGCCGAAGAATTTGGTGGCCCTTTATTCTGGGCACATTATTCTTATTTAGGTTTAGATCCAAATCTGTTGACTGATAAATATGCCAATTATTGGGATTTGAATTCCAATCATACTAAAATCAATTATTTATATTGTGTTGCGAATCCAAAGAGTTATAAAGGCTATGGTCCAAATTATTGGGGCTTAACCGCATCGTATTCCAGAAATACAGATGGGTCGATTGCTTATGACGCGCACATGCCAAGCAATGATAAAGGGATTATTTCTCCAACAGCAGCAATAAGTTCCATTGTTTATACACCAGTAGAATCGAAAGCATTGATGCGAAATTTATATGAAAATCATAAAACAGATACATGGGGCGTGGCGGGATTTTATGATGCTCATAGTCAGCAGTATCAATGGACAGCGCAACGTTATTTGGCGATTGACCAAGGACCGGAAATGGTTATGTTAGAAAATTATCGTTCGGGATTATTATGGCAATTGTTCATGAATGCTCCCGAGGTGAAACAAGGTTTAATTACTCTTGGTTTTCACTCTGGTAAATATGGATTCTAATTAGAATTTAAAAAAAATTATAAAAATTAAAAATATTAAATATGAAAAATAATATAAAAATATTCTGTCTGAGTGCTGTATTTTCGATGCAGTTTTTAGCAAGTTGTAATGATAATGTCGACAGCAATGAGCCATTGGATTACCCACCAGTTGGGGCTTACAATACTTCTGATGAAGTAAATGCTACAAATTTAATTGCTAAATGGAGTTTTGAAAATAGTATAGCTGACTCTAAAGGAGGCTTAACTGGAACAGGCAAAAATGCAGCTTACACGGCAGGTGCTAAAGGGCAGGCGTTTCAAGGTTCTAAAGCTCAGGAACGGTATGCAGTTTATAATAATGCTACAGCGGTTGGTGCACTAAGTAGTTTCAGTTTTAGTTTTTGGATGAAATCTGGTCAAACCGTTCCTGATGGTGGTGCCCCGGGACAAGGAAAAGGGATTCAAGGAATATTTTCCTTGGTAAATCCAGCAGGTTTTTGGGGAGGATTAAACTTGTTTCTTGAAAATCCCGATAATGCCAGACCCAATACGCTTCGTTTAAAAATGGGAATTGAAAACAAAAGAGTAGCCTGGGGTGGACAAGGCCCAATTTTCAATATCGAAGGAGCAATTGATACTTGGATTCAGGTTGTTTTAACCTATGATGCCGCCACAGCGAGATATACCGTTTATAAAAATGGAGAGAAAGGAACCAACAGTATTTATGGAACGCCATATGGTCCTTTTACCAATTTAAATGGTTCATGTATTCTTTATGGTGATAATCCAGGGGGACCTGATGGAAGTAACGGAAATCCGAACAGCGCTCCTTTATATGGTGCCTTAGTTTTTGCTACACCAAATTTATCTCAGTTGGTTATTGGATCGAATCAATTCAGCACTTCACCTTCATTAACAACTACACATGGAGATGAAGGTTGGGCAACAGATTATGCCGGTTTATTGGATGAATTTAGAATCTATAAATCTGCTTTGACTTCATCTGAAGTTAATGCTTTGTATAAATTAGAAAGTACAAACAGATAGTATTTAATTATAAAAACAGATAGTAAAATTACCTGATATCTGTTTTTTTAATATTTTTTAAATGAAAAAAAAGCTTCTTTTTCTATTTTTAATTTTAAGTCAAATTTCCTTTTCCCAATCATATGTTAATGGTAAAATAAAAACCGAAATCGTTGAGAAACACGAATTAGTTTATGTGTTACACATTCCGGCAAATACCAAAGAGAAAAAACCACTGATTATTTTTCTTCATGGTTCGGGAGAAAAAGGAACGGATATCGAAAAAGTAAAAGTTCACGGTCCCTTCAAATACATCAAAACTCACGAACTCGATGCGTATATTCTAGCGCCACAATGTCCGGAGAATGAATATTGGAATGAAGAATTATTGTATCGATTGATTTTAAAAATTCAAAAAGAAAATAATATTGATGCCAACAGAATTTACTTAACGGGTTTGAGTATGGGAGGATGGGGAGCTTGGAATCTTGCTTTTGCACATCCCGAAACTTTTGCGGCTTTGGTTCCAATTGCAGGATTTGTAGATAGAGTTCCGATGATCGAAGACTGTAAAATCAAGAACATTCCTACCCGAATTTTTCATGGTTTGCTAGATGATGTTGTGAATGTTGATTATGCAATTACCATTTATAAAAAATTAAAAACCTGTAATGCCAATGTTGAACTAACCATCTTCGATGATGCGGGACATGATAGTTGGTCTAAAGTATATGACAGCCAAGAAATTTATGATTGGATGTTTAAACAAATAAAAACAGATAACAAATGAAAACGAAACTAATTATGCTGCTCTTGGCCTTTTCACTTTTTGGCTACAGCCAAAAAAAGGCAAAAAAGACAGTTAAAATAAAACCCAAAACCGAATTTGTAGCCGAATTAATGTCGAAAATGACTCTGGATGAGAAAATAGGCCAATTGAATTTGCCTACTTCAGGCGATATCACAACTGGAGCTGCCAATAGTTCAAATGTGGCTAAAAATATTGAAGAAGGTAAAGTTGGTGGTTTATTCAATATTAAATCGGTTCAAAAAATTAAAGAAGTACAAAAGATTGCAGTCGATAAAAGCCGATTGAAAATCCCATTACTTTTTGGAATGGATGTCATTCATGGTTATGAAACGACTTTTCCTATTCCGCTTGGATTGTCTTGTACTTGGGACATGAAACTGATTGAAAGAAGTGCTCAAATTGCAGCTCAGGAAGCCAGTGCAGATGGAATCAACTGGACTTTTTCCCCTATGGTTGATATTTCTCGTGATCCGCGTTGGGGTAGAGTTTCTGAAGGTTCAGGAGAAGATCCATATTTGGGAAGCCAAATTGCAAAAGCAATGGTGCATGGATACCAAGGAGATGATTTGTCAAAAAATAATACGATTTTATCGTGTGTGAAACATTTTGCGTTGTACGGTGCGCCGGAAGCGGGACGTGATTACAATACCGTTGATATGAGCAGAATAAAAATGTATAATGATTATTTTCCTCCATACAAAGCGGCTGTTGATGCAGGTGTTGGTTCAGTGATGGCATCTTTCAATGAAATTGACGGAATTCCTGCCACTGGAAACAAATGGTTGATGACTGATGTGTTGAGAAAACAATGGGGTTTTAAAGGGTTTGTAGTTACTGATTTTACCGGAATTCCTGAAATGATTGAACACGGAATGGGCGATTTGCAAACCGTTTCTGCGTTGGCTCTAAATGCCGGAATTGAAATGGACATGGTAGGCGAAGGTTTCCTTAAGACTTTAAAAAAATCACTGGATGAAGGAAAAGTTAGTATGGAACAAATTGATAATGCCGTTCGACTGATTTTGAATGCCAAATATGATCTGGGATTGTTTGAAGATCCTTACAAATATTGTGATGTAAAAAGAGCAAAAACAGAAATTTTCACAAGCAGTAATAGAGCTGAAGCCAGGAAAATTGCTGTTCAATCTTTGGTTTTACTTAAAAATCAAAACCAGTTGCTTCCTTTGAAAAAATCAGGAACTATTGCTGTGATTGGACCATTGGCTGATGCCAAAGAAAATATGGCGGGTACTTGGAGTGTTGCTACTAATATGCAAACATCGGTTTCATTAGTAGCAGGAATCAAAGAGGTGGTTGGGAATAATACAAAAGTGCTTTACGCCAAAGGAAGTAATTTAGATTATGATGCGGCTTTCGAAGAGAAAGCAACCATGTTTGGTAAAACCTTACACCGCGACAGCAGAACCAAAGAAGAATTATTGGCGGAAGCTTTGAAAATTGCTAATCAATCGGATATAATTGTTGCAGCTCTTGGAGAATCTGCTGAAATGAGTGGAGAAAGTAGCAGCAGAACTAACTTATCTATTCCACAGGCTCAAAAAGATTTATTATCTGAATTACTTAAAACAGGAAAACCGGTCGTACTCGTTTTATTTACAGGACGTCCATTAGTTTTAGTTCAGGAAAATGAAACCGTGCCAGCTATATTGAATACTTGGTTTGCAGGAAGTGAAGCTGGAAGTGCTATCGCCGATGTTTTGTTTGGGAACGAAAATCCGTCCGGAAAATTAACGGCTACTTTTCCGAGAAGTGTTGGTCAAGTACCTATTTATTACAATCAAAAAAATACAGGAAGACCGTTAGCAAACAAAGAAGGAAAGTTCGAAAAATTCAGATCTAATTATATCGACGAAAGAAATGAACCTTTATTTCCTTTTGGTTTTGGATTGAGTTACACCACATTCGATTATTCAAATTTGAAAATTTCATCCGATAAAATGAACTTCACTGAGAATGTAAACGTTACCGTTGATGTGACCAATACCGGTAATTATGATGGTAAAGAAGTGGTTCAATTGTATATACGTGATATGGTGGGTTCAGTTACAAGACCACTAAAAGAATTAAAAGGTTTTCAGAAAATAATGCTTAAAAAAGGAGAAATACAAACGGTAACCTTTGAAATTTCTGTTGAAGAGTTGAAGTTTTATAATTCTGATTTACAATTTATTGCTGAGCCTGGTGCATTTCAAATTTTTGTTGGCACTGATTCTAATGCAGAGAAGAAAGTTAGTTTGGAGTTGATTGAATAAATTTGGTTTGTTTATTTTGAGATTCGCCCTTCGATATTTAATATCGAAGGGTTTTTTTTAACAAATGAATCGTATTTGTTAAATGTAACATTATAAAAAAGCCGCTATTTTATTTACTTTTATCAATCTAAAAAAACTATTAAAAATGAAACAATTATTATCACTTTTTCTTGTCTTTGCTATAAGTATGCTGAGTGCCCAAAGCGTTCAATCTCCTTCTGGTAAAATTGTAGTTAATTTGAAATTGGTAGGAGATGGCCAACCAACTTATTCGGTAAATTACAAAGACAAAGCGGTAGTTTTGGAAAGTGCTTTGGGAATAAAATTAAAAGAAAAACCGGCTTTAGATGCTAAATTTGAAATTGTAGGTTCAAAAAATGCGCCTTTCAATGAATCATGGAAACCAGTTTTAGGGGAGCAATCTAATATTGTTAACCACTACAATGAGCTTACAGTGTCTCTTACTCAAAAAGAGACCCATGTAAAAATGAATATCATTTTTAGAGCTTTTGACGAAGGTATTGCTTTCAGATATGATTTTCCAAAACAAGCTGATTTGAATTATTTTATCATTTCTGATGAAGTTACTCAATTTAATTTAAAAGAAAACAATAAAGTATTCTGGATTCCTGGGGATTTTGACAGTAATGAATATGAGTATAATGAAACAAAGCTTTCAGAAATTGATAACTCTAAAATAAACATGAATAATGGTATTGGAGTAAAATCAATTCCAGGAAAATATGTGGTGCAGTCTCCTTTGATGATGAAATCACCATCGGGTTTGTATCTTAATGTTTTTGAGGCTGCAGTAGTTAACTATCCGGTAATGCATTTGAATGTAGATGTCAATAATTATAAATTAACAGCTCAATTGGTTCCTAATGCCATCGGTGACAAAGCTTATTTGCAAACGCCTTGTGTGTCTCCTTGGAGAACTATTATGATAAGCGATGATGCCAGAGATATAGTTGGGTCTAAAATGATTTTGAACTTAAATGAGCCTTCTAAAATTGATGACACTTCTTGGATAAAACCAATGAAATATGTTGGAATTTGGTGGGAAATGCATGTTGGGAAATCGACTTGGGATTATGCAGGTTCGCAGAATGCAACTAATTTTGCAGATGCGCCAAAAGCTTCTGGAAAGCATGGAGCAACGACGGAAAACACCAAAAGATATATTGATTTTGCGTCCAAAAATGGTTTTGATGGTGTATTGGTAGAAGGTTGGAATGTGGGTTGGGAAGACTGGAATGGAAACTGGAAAGAAGAAGTTTTTGATTTTGTAACACCTTACCCAGATTTTGATATTGCGGCTATTTCGGCTTACGCTAAATCAAAAAACGTGAAAATGATTATGCATCATGAAACATCAGGCTCTGTTGCTAATTATGAGCGTCATTTAGACCGTGCTTTCGAGAATATGGTGAAATACGATTATACTGCGGTAAAATCAGGTTATGTAGGTAAAATTATTCCGCGTGGTGAATTTCATGACGGACAAACGATGGTCAATCATTTCAATTTTGTTGCCAGACGTGCCGCTGATTATAAATTGATGATTAATTCCCATGAATCTTCAAGACCAACAGGCTACGGAAGAACATATCCAAATTATATTGCTGCCGAAGCGGCTCGTGGTAATGAGTTTAATGCATGGAGTGTGGGAAATCCACCAATGCACGAAACAATATTGCCTTTTACCAGACTTTTAGGAGGACCAATGGATTATACTCCTGGAATTTTTGAAATAAAAATGAGTCATTATGACAAAGGCAAAAGCGAGCAAGTTCATACAACATTAGCAAAACAATTGGCGTTGTATGTGACTATGTATTCTCCATTGCAAATGGCGGCTGATTTACTTGAAAATTATGAAAAGTATCCGGATGCTTTTCAGTTTATAAAAGACGTAGCAGTAGATTGGGATGAAAGTAAATATCTTCAAGCGGAACCTGGAGATTATTTAACGATTGTAAGAAAAGCAAAAGGTAAAGAATCTTGGTTTCTGGGAGCTATCACGGATGAAAATGCCAGAAAGACAGAAATAAAACTACATTTCCTTACTAAAGACAAAAAGTATAAAGCTATTATCTATGAAGATGCAAAAGATGCCGATTGGAAAAAGAATCCTATCGCTTATAAAATTAAAACGATGATTGTCACAAACAAATCGAAAATTAATTTGAATTTAGCACCAGGCGGAGGAACAGCAATAAGTTTCGAACCAATTAATTAAAAAGTCAAATCCTGCAAGTCTAAAATCGTGCAGGATTTTTTTTTGATTTTTTATTAAATAATTATGTAGGAATGTCGAACTTGCAAGGCAAATAAATAACTAAAAGTTAATATAATTTTTGAATCACAATCTATAAACGCATGAGAAAAACAACATTTTTAGCAGTATTATTTTTTAATGGAATTACTCTTTTTGCTCAAACAAATGATGAGCAAACCATCAAGGCTATTTACAAATCATCACTAACCAATTCAAAATGTTATTCTTGGTTGGATTATTTATCCAATAAAATCGGGGCTAGATTATCAGGTTCGGCTAACGCTGAAAAAGCGGTTCAATACACCAAAGCACAATTAGAAACATTAGGACTTGACAGCGTATATCTTCAGGAAGTGATGGTTCCGAAATGGGTTCGTGGGGAAAAAGAAACCGCTTATATTCAAGATAAAAAAACTAAAATAAATGTTCCTGTTTGTGCTTTGGGAGGATCTATAGCTACACCAAAAAACGGACTTACTGCTGAAGTAATTGAAGTGCAAAGCATTAAAGAATTAGAAACTTTAGGCAATAAAGTAAAAGGTAAGATTGTGTTTTTTAACAGACCGATGGAACCGGAAAATATTGAAACATTTACTTCTTATGGCGGTTGTGTTGATCAACGATATGCCGGAGCAAAAGAGGCTTCTAAATTTGGTGCTGTGGGTACAATCGTTCGTTCTATGAATTTACGATTGGATGATTTTCCACATACTGGAGCACAAAGTTATGGTGATATTGCAAAATCACAATATATCCCAACTGCAGCGATTAGCACAAATGGAGCTGAATTATTGAGCAAATCTTTAAAAGGCAATCCTAATTTGAAATTCTATTTGAAAATGTCATGCCAGCAAATGGACGATGAGTTGTCATATAACGTCATTGGAGAAATTAAAGGAAGCGAACATCCTGAAAATATTATGGTTGTAGGCGGACATCTTGATTCTTGGGATTTAGCCGATGGTTCCCATGATGATGGAGCAGGAGTTGTGCAAAGTATGGAAGTGATAAATATCTTTAAAAATTTGGGTTACAAACCAAAAAACACCATCCGTGTAGTACTTTTTATGAATGAAGAAAACGGAGGCAGAGGTGGAAAGAAATATGAAGAATTGTCTCAAACCAATAAAGAAAACCACATTTTTGCTTTAGAAAGTGATTCAGGGGCATTCAGTCCAAGAGGATTTTCTTTTGAGGCGGATGATGCTAATTTTAATAAAATAGTAAGTTGGAAAAATCTATTTGAACCTTATTTAATACATAGTTTTGTAAAAGGACATAGTGGTTCAGATATTGAGCCGTTAACGTCTAAATCGATTGTAAAAGCAGGTTTAAAACCAGATTCGCAGCGCTATTTTGATTACCACCACGCTTTAAATGATAAATTTGACGCAATCAACAAAAGAGAATTAGAATTGGGAGCTGCAACTATGGCTTCATTGATGTACTTGATGGATCAAAATGGGATTGAGATTGTAAAGTCTAAAATCTAAAACAAAAAATAAATAACAAGGGTACTAAGAAGGTGCTAAATTCTCAATATTTAAAAGAAATTGTGAATTTAGCACCTTCATTTATTTTGCTTTCAACTGCAATTCGGCCACCTAAACTAGTGATGTGGTTGTAAACTAAATATAATCCTATACCGTTACTGTCAATGTTACTGTGGAATTTTTCATATAATCCAAAAATCTTATCTTTCACTTTATCCATATCAAAACCGAGGCCCTCATCATAAAAAATTAATTGATTAACTCCATTTACTATTTTAGATTGTATAGTAATAACAGGTACATGATGTGGCTTTGCGTATTTAATTGAATTGGTTAATAAATTTAAAAATATACTTTTCATATACGCTTTGTTAAAACGAATATTCTCAAAAACTGAAAAATCAACATTGATAATTGCTTTTGAATCATGTACTAAGGAATTTATGGAGCCGAGTACTTCGTTAAGTGATTCGTTTAAATTTATTTCTTCGATTTGGGTATTTATGCTCTCATTTTCAACTAATTCATCAATAGAATCGTTTAAAGTTTGTTTTAAATTTTCACTTGTTAATTTAAGAAGATTTATTAATTCTAATGTTTCCGGATCATTGATTTTAGAAACATCAATAAGACTAAAAACCGAAAGCATATTATTAATAGGAGACTTTAAATCATGAGATGTTTTATGTGATAAAACGGTAAGTTCCTTATTGATTTGTGTAAGATGGGCAAGAAGTAAATTTCGTTCTTCTTCCACTTTTTTTTTATGAGTGATGTTCTTGGCAATCGCATAAATTAGTTTATCATCTTCAACAGGCATTGATGTCCATGATAACCAAACAATTGCTCCTCTTTTAGTTAAGTACCGATTTTCAAAATTTAAAAGAGGCTTGTTTTTATAAACCTGTTCTCTTGTTTCAAGGGTGATTTTAAGGTCTGGCTCATAAACAAAACTAGCAATAGGCGAAGCATATAATTCCTCCTCTGAATAACCTAAAGCTTTTGAAACGGCGGGATTTATTCTCTTGAAATACCCGTCAAATCCAGCAATACAAATAAAATCAGCTGAGATATTAAAAAAATTATCGAAGTGATATGCCCCTTCTGAATCAGGATTTACTTTTTTTATAGTCATTCTTTTATTTACATTATATTTTAAGAGATTATATTTCGAATTTAGCGTTAAATTTTCTTTTTTCATTAAATTATTTTTAAAATTTTAATTTAACAATTTATATATCAGAAATCGAATGTTTTTTTACATTTCAAAATGATTTTTAAATGAAAAAGCCACGCATAGCATGGCTCTTTGTATATCTTTAAAAAAGTTAGATCTAAAACTGATTTACAGTTTTTCTGATAGCTACTAACTTTGTCATTAAATTTTCAAAATAGTCTAGATGCAGCATATTTGCCCCATCACTTTTTGCATTAGCGGGATCAAAATGTGTTTCTATAAAAATCCCATCAACGCCTACAGCAATTCCCGCTTTGGCAATAGTTTCAATCATATCAGGTCTTCCGCCTGTTACTCCAGCAGTTTGGTTGGGTTGTTGCAGCGAATGTGTTACGTCAAGAACCGTAGTTGCATATTGTTGCATTGTAGGAATTCCTCTAAAGTCAACAATCATGTCTTGGTAGCCAAACATTGTTCCGCGATCCGTCACCATCACGTTTTGATTGTTACAATCCAAAACTTTTTGTACGGCATGTTTCATGCTTTCAGGACTCATAAATTGTCCTTTTTTCAGGTTTACCACTTTTCCAGTATTGGCAGCAGCCACAACTAAATCAGTCTGGCGAACAAGAAATGCAGGAATCTGAAGCACATCAACATATTGAGCAGCCATTTCTGCGTCTTCATTCGTGTGAATATCCGTTACCGTTGGAACACCAAAAGTCTTTGATACTTTTTCCAGTATTTTCAATGCTTTTTCATCTCCAATTCCAGAAAAACTATCAATTCTCGAGCGATTCGCTTTCTTAAAAGAACCTTTAAAAACAAAAGGAATTTCTAATTTATCAGTGATACCAACTAATTTTTCGGCAATACGCATTGCCATTTCTTCACCTTCAATGGCACATGGTCCGGCAAGTAGAAAAAAGTTACCACTTTCAATATGTTTGATTTGTGGAATATGATGTATGTTCATAGTAGTTATTTTGAAATTGCAAAGGTAATTAGAAAATATGATTTTGTATTTTTTTGAAGCTATTTCCTGCTATCCGTTGCAATCTTTTATTTTTTAAAGAAAAAATAAAAGGATTTTCACTTTTATCAGGGCTAGGGCACTTATTTATAATTTAATTTTTCTTTAGACTAAGACCGACAGGAACCATTAAAATTCCTTTTTCATAGATATTCAAATAGAGTTTTACGGTTTTTTTTTGACCATCCCATTTTAATTCATATACGTCTAGAAAACCAGCACCCAAGTCGGTTCTTTTTGTAGGGAAAGGACAACAGCTTTCTAATTTTGTATAACGGATTATTTCGCCTTTTGGCCCTGCTAAAGCATTTAAAAATCGTTGTTGATTAATCGAATCTTCTTTAGTAGTTCTATAAAAAATATTGATGGGGTAATCTTGGTCGTAACCGTATTTTTTGTCCTTGCTGTATTCCGTAATTATGAAAGTGTTATTTTGGGATAATGTGAGAACAGGGGCGTTATCATCTACATTTTTCAATGTAGATTTACTGCTCACACAAGATGCAGTAATAATTATTAAAGTAATAAAAAGCAGCGTTTTTTTCATATTTTATTTATTTACTTACTTTTTGAAGCAAGGTATATTTTGTTTTTTTAATCCTGTTAAAAATAGTAAACACTAATTTTAACTACAAATATAAACAGAACTTCAAACGGTTTTGCTACTTCAAACAAGAATTGTACCTAAATTGTGATATTTTTAAAAAGCATAATACTTATTTTTGCAAAAAAAAGAATCAATATGGATATTATTTTTCAAACTTGGCCTTGGTATGTTTCCGGGTTTTTGATAGGCATGATTATGCTTTGTCTAATCTATTTCGGAAAAGCCTTCGGAATGTCATCTAATTTGCGATCACTGTGTTCTATGGCAGGAGCGGGGAAATATGTTTCTTTTTTTAATTTTGACTGGAAATCACAGCGTTGGAATTTAGTGGTTGTTTTAGGTGCAATGTTGGGTGGTTTTGTAGCGGTTCATTTTATGGGCGATCCTTCAAATGTTGACATAAATCCAAAAACAATTGCACAGTTAGCACAATTTGGAATCGATGCTCCAAACGGAAAACTAATGCCGGATGCACTTTTTGGAACGCAAATTTGGCAATCACCAAAAAGTATTCTTGTACTGTTAATTGGAGGAATCCTAATTGGATTCGGAACTCGTTATGCAGGTGGTTGCACTTCAGGTCATGCCATATCCGGCTTGAGTAATTTACAACTTCCATCCTTGAAAGCCGTTATCGGATTTTTTATAGGAGGGTTGATTATGGCACATTTTTTATTACCATTAATTTTTTAAAATATGAACGTATTAAAATATTTATTTGTAGGATTTGTTTTTGGAATAGTGCTTACAAAGTCAGAGGCTGTTTCGTGGTATCGCATTTATGAAATGTTTCAATTTCAATCGTTTCACATGTATGGAATTATATTTGTGGCAATTGCAACAGGAGTGATTGGTATCCAAATTATAAAAAGGAATAACATAAAAGACATAAAAGGTCAACCGATTGAAATTCAAGATAAAGAAAAAGGTTCTGCCCGTTATTGGATTGGCGGAATATTTTTTGGATTGGGTTGGGCACTCGTAGGTTCTTGTCCCGGACCTATATTCATTCTCCTTGGTGCTGGTTTCTGGAGTGTGCTGATAGTCTTTTTTGGTGCTTTATTGGGTACTTTTATATATGGATTATTGAGGGATAAACTACCTCATTGATCATCCTAAATTGATATTTAAAAATAGCATTTTCAAAAAAGAGAATGCTATTTTTTTTTGTTTAATTTTAAAATACCAACAACAATTAAATATTGTGCTGTGATGTAAGTTGACATAATCAATAAAGAACTAAATTTAATAGGTTCATAAAACTTATTAAAGGCCAAGATGCTATCTGAACTCATAAAAATAAGTGCTCCTAATAAGATATAGATATTGGCAGGACTATGCCATTTTAAGTACCCTTTGAAAGCAAATAAAAGCATCGTAGATAATACGATTGCATAGACAATAACAGGAATTTTCAAATCACCCAAACTTGGTAATAAAACAGCAAGCATTACCATTAAGTACACTATAATTGCAGTGATTCCTACCCAAAAAATAGCCTTGTTTCTATTTGAAGATATTCGTAATTGTTTGCTGAATAATATGATATAAGCAATGTGGGAGAGCAAAAAGGAAACTAATCCAATAATAAAATACAATTCTCCTTTGTCAGCAAATAGTAAAACTACATCGCCAATCCAAGAAAATACTAAAGCTATTAAGAGGAATTTTTTTGATGGAAAATCTCCGCAAGAATAAACGGCAAGAAAAAGAAAAGGAAGCAAAAAAGGTTTTAAAAACCACGAAATGTCTTCTCTTCCCAAAATAATTAATAAAAGATAAACGAAACTAACTGCAATATAGGCTTTGAATGATAAGGTACTTCTCATGAATTATTTTTAAGATTATGCTACAGCTACTTTTTCTTTTTCGAAATTTACACTTACAAAGTAGATGGAGACTATTAAGGATAACGTAAGATATCCAATTATGATATAATTTGCGTAAGGGAATAATTGATTCATCCCAAACCAATCACCAAAAAATGAAATAATCCCAATGCCAAAAATAAATCGGATGCTTTCCCAAAATATGGAAATCTTGCGGGTATCCATCAATTCCGTATAACTGTAAACGGTAACAAAGATGAAAGCGCCATATACAAATACATTTGGCAAGCCAATTATGGCAATTGAATTATACAGATAGGTAATAAATAATAAGGTTATTATAGCTTGAGTCATGGACCAAATCATTAATTTTTTAGAATGATTTGTAGCGTATTTTTCAAAATCATAGACATTTGTGATTTTGTGTACAGGATATTTTTCTTCAAAATTCTCTGGACGCCAACCTGTTGGTTTAAACCAAATGGTAAATTTATCATTCCAGCTTTCGGCACGCCATGCATCGGTAATTAAAAGACACAAATGTTGAAAGTTAATCCGAATTGGATTCCAGGTTTTCGCTGGTCTTGTTATTCCAAAAACAGGAGGAACCGTGTCTAATTCTTCTTGAAAAGTTCCGAACAACATGTCCCAAATTATAAATATTTGAGAATGGTTTTTATCCATATACTCTGGATTTATAGCATGATGCACCCTGTGATGTGAAGGCGAAACAAGTATATTTTCAAGAAAGCCAATTTTTTTTATGTGTTTCGTATGATACCAAAATTGAAGAAACAAATGGATAGGAAGCGAAATTGCAATGACTTTAGACGGAACTCCCAAAAGAGCCGCTGGAATCAATAAAAAGGTAAATAAATTCACGAAACTCGATACGGGTTGTCGTAAAGCACAAGCTAAGTTAAACTCTTCACTACTGTGATGAATAGCATGTTTGTTCCATAAAAAATTAATTTGATGAGACAAACGATGGCTCCAATATCCATAAAAATCAATGGCTATAAAACCTACGATGTAAGCCATAATGGTAGCGTCCAAATGGAAAATGGCAATTTTTGAAGCAATCCAATCGTACGATATTAGCGTAATACTCAGACCCAATACATCTTTTACGGAATTAACCATTCCTGAACTTACGCTCGAAATAGAATCCATATTCGGAGACGTATTTTCTCCTTTATAATGGCCATATAATTTTTCTAACAGGATTAATATTAAAAAAATTGGCATTACAAAAACTAAAATTTTGCCGTATTCTTCCATTTACTCTTATTATTTTTTCAAATATATAATAAAACTGTAAATTTTTTAAGAATTGTAGATAATTTATTTTTATATGGTAGATGTTGAGTAGTTGATATTTTGTTAAATAAATAAGATAGTAGTTATACTTTTGAAATAAAGTGGTTTTTGATAAAAACGAGGAATTTTTTTATTTTTTTTTTCGTAGTAAAAAGAAAATTTACTCAGGATTAGAGTTCAATATCGAAAATTCCAAGTCTAATTTTCGATATTTATCGAATTTAAACTTGGAATTTTGAATTTTATAAAGCTTTAAAACAGTAATTAAACTATTTCTGCACTCAATCCCGCTTCTAGTAATTGTGAACATTGCGGTTTTAATTTATCGTATGGGCCAGTTTTCACGGTACATTTTCCATTATAATGCACTATTAGGGAGCATTGTTCCGCTTGTTCTGCGGTATGTTGGCAAACACGCATTAGGGTATCTATTACGTGATCAAAAGTATTTACATCATCATTATAAACTACAATTTCGTTATTGATAGATGGTACTTCTTTTTTGCTAACTTTTTCTCTTACTTTTTCTTTAGTACTCATTTTTACATAATTGGGTTTTAAATAAAAATATAGTTGATTTATTTTTTCCTAAACATACAAAATATAAAGTTTTGTATCGTTTCAAAGGGCGTTTTATGATCTTCATTACTACATTTCAGCTTTTCGAAATTTTTATCAAATTGATTTTTAAGAGCATTTTCTGTATATTGTTTTATCTCAAGACCACTGCACTTAGTCGGACCTTTATCAGAAAAGGTGGCTATAATTAAAAATCCTGCAATCCTTTTTTGAGTAATCGTAAGGTATTTATTTATCTGTTCCTCTGTGGTCAAAAAATGAAATGTGGCTCGGTCATGCCAAATATCATAAGTGGTTTCAGGAACAAATTCAGTGATATCTGAAACTATCCAGGTAACCCTGTCAGCTTTATCTCCCAAACGAATTTTTGCTCGTTCTAATGCTTTTGATGAAATGTCTAAAACCGTTAAGTTTTCGTAACCTTCTTCCAATAAATAATCAATGAGTTTACTGTCGCCACCTCCTATATCAATAATTTTTGCCGATTTATCCAAATTAGTTTCTCGGATAAAATCAAGGGAGGTCTTAGGATTTTCTTGTGTCCAGCTTATTTCGTTGGGTTGTTTCGTTTGGTAAACAGTATCCCAATGATTTCTTCTGTTAGTTTCCATTATAGTAACTACTAAATTACGTATTTTAATGATACCCAGTTGTTTCTTTCGAATTTTTTAACATAAGTTAAGCCTTTCTCCGTGCAGGAAGCATCAATAAATGGAATGTCTTGAACATAGAAACCGCTTAAAAGCAATATTCCTTTTGGATTCAAACAATCCACATAACTTTCCATATCGTTTAACAATATGTTTCTATTAATATTGGCTATAATCAGATCGTATTTTTTGTCTTTCAATAATGCTGCGTCACCTTCATAAACTGTAATATGCTTGCATTTATTGCGTTCGGCATTTTCTATTGAATTCAAATAACACCAGTTGTCAATATCGATAGCATCAATTGGTTGAGCTCCTTTCATTTCGGCAAGAATAGCCAAAATTGCTGTTCCGCAGCCCATATCAAGGGTCTTCATTCCTGTAACATCTATTTCTAATAAATGTTGCACCATCATGTGAGTAGTCTCGTGGTGACCAGTTCCAAAACTCATTTTGGGTTCAATAACAATATCAAATTCGGCATCCGTTTTTGGATGAAATGGCGCACGGATATGACAGTTTCCTTCCACATCTATTGCTTCAAAATTTTTTTCCCATTCCTCATTCCAATTCACTTGTTCAATTTCTTCAAAAGTATAATCGATTTTAAATTCCTCCGATTTCAAAATAAATATATTGTCAAGAATATTTTCATCCCATAAATCCTTTTGAACAAAAGCAGATATACCAGTTTCGGTTTCTGTAAAACTTTCAAATGCTTTTTCTCCCAGTTCTGCAATTAATATTTCCGAACCCAGTTCTTTTGGCTCGATAGTAAAATGGTAGCCTATATAAATGTTTGACATGTTTATTTTTTTTGCAAAGGTAGTATTATCTATTTCCATTGAATAATGAAAACCAAAAAAAAAAGAGGTTTGAATAATTTCAAACCTCTTTTTTAAATTTATTTATTTTTTTAAATAGCGTTTATTATTGCTACAAAATCATCTGCTTTTAGTGCAGCTCCTCCAATTAGACCTCCGTCAACATCTGGTTTAGAGAAAATTTCTTTTGCATTTTCAGGTTTTACACTTCCTCCATAAAGAATAGATACATCTTCTGCAATATCACTTCCAAAAGCTTTGCGAACGGTTTCTCTGATGAATTCGTGCATTTCTTGCGCTTGTTCCGGAGAAGCAGTTTCACCTGTTCCTATTGCCCATACTGGTTCATATGCCAAAACGATATTTCCCCAATCTGACTTTTCGATACTGAATAATCCATCTCTTAATTGTTTTTCCACAACATTAAAATGATTTTTAGCTTGACGGTCTTTCAATTCTTCGCCAAAACAAAAAATAATAGTCATATCATGTTCCAAAGCGGTATTTACTTTACTGGCAATTAAAGCATCAGTTTCATTAAAAATAGCTCTGCGTTCTGAATGTCCAAGAATTACGGTGTTTACGCCTACATTTTGTAACATATCTGCTGAAATTTCACCTGTAAAAGCACCGCTTTCTGCTTGATGCATATTTTGGGCAGCAACATCAATATTAGTAAATTCTAAATGATCAACAGCAGAAGCCAAATTAATAAAAGTTGGGGCTACAATTACTTGTACTGTTGTTTCTGTTGGTATTTTAGCGATTAGCTCATTCAATAGATCTTCAGTTTGTTCTGCATTTTTATGCATTTTCCAGTTTCCTGCTACAATCTTCTTTCTCATTTTAGTTCGTGTTTTTATTTAGTTTTAGTTTTTAGCTGTTTATTACCATTAAAATAATCGCATTACGCAATCGTAATTACTAGGATTTTAATTTTTTTAAAGTTTCATTTATTTTGTCAAAATCAGTTTCTATCGCACGATATAAAACAATTTTCCCTTTTTTGTCTATGATGATATATCTCGGAATCCAATCTAAGTCAATCGCTTTCCCAAATACACCTTTCATCTGATCGTTCGCCATGAAATGTTCCCCTTTTAATTCGTGTTTTTCAATTCCAATTTTCCATTTGTCGGCAGTTTTATCCATGGAGATAAACACATAAGCAACATCAGGATTATTAGATTGTAATTCTTTAATTTTCGGCATTGCTTTTACACAGTCACCACACCAGGAAGCCCAAATTTCTATTACCAGAGTTTTGCCTTTGTGTTTTTTTAAGATATCCTTAAATGCAACTTGACTATCATTGGTTGATAATAATGTTTCTGATAAAGCTTCTTTTGAAAATGTTGTTTTTTGTTGTGCATTTGTACAAGAAAATGCAATGAAAGCGATGAATAAAGCAACTATTTTTTTCATTTTTTTTAATTTTAGTAAAGTTAAACAAAGAAATGGAAAGCCATATATAGAATTACATTTTTTGAAAGCAGAATTCAAAAATCCAAATATAATATCGTTATAGTTAATAAAAATTTGACACCAATAAATTAAAAATACAATTTGCAAACGGTTTTTTTATTGAAAATTCAAAAATCACTCCTTTTCTAAATCTATTTTTTGAGTCAAGAGAAGAAATAGTCTAAGGTTTAAAGTGATTGTAACTCTTAACCTTAGACTTTAAAAATTAATATAATTTCAAATCTGAAATGTCATTATGATGTACTTTTTGCATAATCGTTCCATGTTCTAGAACCACAATGCTTGGATTCGCTCTTTCGATGGTTTTCAAAGTAATTGCATCACAGAAATAAAAATCAAAAGTGAATCCGAATTGTTTTTTAGTTTTTTCAATATCCTCTGGAGTGGAAGTCGTCATTCCTATTACTTTATACCCTTTTGCTTTAGCTTCCAAGCTTAATTTTTCGAGTTTCATTAAGCCGGCTTTGTCCGCCTGAACTAAATCATAAGAAACAATAATAACCAATTTTGGTTCTTGTAAATATTCATCTTTGTAATCAGATCCGTCTTTTTCCATAGTGAAATCATGGATTGGAGTGATATAACCTTCTGTAATTACTTTGTCTTTTCTATCTACGAAAGTGGCTCCAGCCGGAATATTCATTAAATCCTTCTCCGTAAATTCGGTGTCAACACCATTTACTTTATAGATGAAAACCATTTCGACTACACTTTTTGGAGCGCCATCTGGAATTCGCATTCCTTTTTGGATATTGGTTCCTACTTTATACGGACGAAAATCTTTCAATGGCAAATGGTTTATAACCCAATACCCCATGAAGGCACATAAAGCGACGCTTGCAAAGGCCAAAATGTTTTGAACAGTATTTCCAAATAAAGGTTTAACCAATTTTTTATTGAAAAATAGAATCAGTATAAAAAACAACAAAACGACATCTTTAATAAAGGATTGCCAAGGCTTTAAATGCAAAGCATCACCAAAACAACCACAATCTTTCACAACATCAAAATAGGCAGAGTAAAAAGTTAAGAATGTGAAAAATACTATCAATAATAACAAACTGTTAATCGTAAATTTTGATTTGTAACCAATGAGCAACATGACGCCCAAAACAACTTCAAGAGTAACTAAAAACAAAGCTAATGCTAATGCAAATGGCACGAAGAAAGGCATGTTGAAAACCGGTTCACCAAAATACTCCGCCAGTTTATAAGAAAAACCAATTGGGTCATTGAGTTTAATTAATCCCGAAATAATGAATAATAGTCCAACGAAAATCCGGGAAAATTGAGTAATTATATTTTTCATAGTTTTATTTTAATTTTTATTTCCAAATTCCATTAAAATTAGTGCAAAAACTGCATAATTAATCATGTCCTGATAATTAGCATCAATTCCTTCAGAGACTAACGTTTTTCCTTTATTATCTTCAATCTGTTTGACACGAAGAAGTTTTTGCAAAATCAGATCAGTAAGTGAACTGACACGCATATCGCGCCACGCTTCACCATAATCATGATTTTTATCTTCCATTAAATTTTTGGTTGATTTTACTTTGGCATCGTACAATTCGGTAGCTTTATCAACATCTAAATCAGGCTGATCAACAACGCCTAATTCCAATTGTATTAAAGCCATAATGGAATAATTGATAATTCCGATGAATTCGCCTGTTTCGTCTTCGTCAATTTTACGAACCTCATTTTCTTGTAAACTTCTGATTCTTTGCGCTTTTATATAAATTTGATCTGTCAATGAAGGCAATCTCAAAATACGCCAAGCACATCCGTAATCTTTCATTTTATTGATAAACAGTGTACGACAAATCGCAATTACGTTATCGTATTCATTTGAAGTATTCTTCATTATTGATGTATATTTGTATAAAATTTCCTCAAAAATAGCATATTTTTTTTGAATGAAGAATGAACAATAAATAATGTTTAATGTAAAAAGTTAATAAAGGAGCTGCTGAAAACTGCGACAGAGACTGAAAACTGGAAACTGCGAATGAAAACTATGAAATAATGACTATTAATTGTAAAGGACAACTCATCGACTTATCCTCTCCCAAAGTGATGGGGATTTTGAATGTAACCCCCAACTCTTTTTTTGATGGTGGAAAGTATAAAAATGAGAAAGAAATACTATCACAAGTCGAAAAAATGCTAGCGGAAGGAGCCACTTTTATTGATATTGGCGCCTATTCCAGTAAACCAAATGCCGAGTTCGTATCTGAAGAGGAAGAAATTTCAAGAATTGTTCCCGCTATTAATTTGATCCTAAAGCATTTTCCAGAAACGATTCTATCGATAGATACTTTTAGAAGCGAAGTGGCAAAAACAAGTATAGAAAATGGTGCTGCGATTATCAACGATATTTCGGCAGGACATTTAGATGATAAAATGTTGGAGGTAATTGCAAAATATAATGTGCCTTACATTATGATGCATATGAGAGGAACGCCTCAAACCATGCAAACATTGACGGTTTATGATGATATTGTCAAAGAAATGCTGTTCTATTTTTCGGAGCGAATTGTAAAAGTCAGAAGTTTCGGAATCAATGATTTAATTATCGATCCGGGTTTTGGCTTTGCCAAAAAACTAGACCAAAATTATGAAGTATTTCAAAAAATGGAATTATTTAACATGCTTGAGTTGCCACTTTTAGTTGGAATTTCCAGAAAATCAATGATTTATAAAACTTTGGATACCAGTATTGAAGAAGCCTTAAACGGAACAACTATTTTGAATACTTTAGCCTTAACAAAAGGGGCGAAGATACTTCGTGTTCACGATGTAAAAGAAGCAATGGAATGCGTTACTTTATTTAATAAAATCAATTCGTAGTTATGAAATATTTTAGTCTACTTGTACTTTTTATACTTGTTTCTTGCGGAAACAAAGAAGATATTCTGTTGCCAAAATCGGATACAACTGTTGTCAAAACTGTCGAGGATCATTCGCCAATTTATATTTTTTTTAGAACAAAAGGAAAAGATACTTTGGCAGAAGTAAACCGGAAAAATGAAATCATTTCGACCAATTGGATTTTCAATATTGACAAGCGTTTGCCTTTACGATTAGTCATTCCAGAAGTCATAAAACTACAAAATAAAAAGCGAGAAGAAAAAGCGCATAAAAACGAATTAGCTAAAAATTATTATTCCTACGCAGATACCATTGGTGAAAACTTAGCCTTTATTCCTTTTACTGATGTGTACTATAAACTAGAAAAACCGAACTCAGGAATAGTTGTGCTTTTTACTAAAAACAACAAAATTTCAGTTAACAATATAGCTGTAAAAGAAGAAGAATTTCTAGAGTATTTAAATAATTTCTCAAATAATAAACCCAACCGATACGTCTTTTGCTTTGACAAAAACTTGAGTTTTGGAAATTACATTCAAAATAAAATTTTTATTGAAAAGATAGAATCAAAAGAAGTAGTAGTTTCTGAAGAATTTATTTTTTAATTAAATCAACTGAAAACTGCAATCTGAATACTGTAAACTATTTTACTGATGATGATAGGGCTCATTTTTCAAAATCGTATATCCACGATACAATTGTTCAATAAAAAACAATCGCACCATTTGATGGGGGAAAGTCATTAAGGAAAGCGAGATTTTTCCTTGTGCTTTAGCATAAACAGTTTCCGAAAAACCATAAGGACCACCAATTACAAAAACCAAGGTTTTAACGCCTGAGTTCATTTTCTTTTGCAATTCGGCTGAAAAACCTACGCTGGAAAAGTTTTTTCCATTTTCGTCCAATAAAATAAGTTGGTCTGTTGGCGTTATTTTTGCCAAAATCAGTTCGCCTTCTTTTTCTTTCTGTTGACTTTCAGATAAGTTTTTTACGTTCTTGATATCAGGAATAATATCCAGATCAAACTTAATGTAAAAAGACAAACGCTTGGTATAATCATCTATCAAGGATTGTAAGGCTTTGTTATCGGTTTTACCAATAGCAATCAATTTGATGTTCATTTTGAGGAATTTCAGAGGCGCGAAGATAGAAAATTATGAGGTTTTATGAATAGTATCTTTGAATGGAACATTTAAAAATAGATTTTTAGTTCTTTGTAATTGATACTGAATGCTGCTTTAACTTTTATTTAGAAGCAGTAAAAAAGCAAAATTTTAAATTATATTATCTCAATTCTATCAATAAGTAATTGAAAATGTTCTTCTTTTTTGTTCCCAATCAAGAAGGCAATTTCTGCTAAATTTGAGCCATCATAATTCGGCATATCTAATTTGCGACCCCTAAAACTGGGATGCAATTCTGAAATTGGAATCTCAATGGTTTGCCATAAGGTAGAGGTTTGGAATGAATACACATAAGAATGAGAATCACCACGATTGGTCTTTACTCTAAATTGGTATTTTTTGCCATCTCCTTTACAACGGATACAAATACATTTGTTTTTGTTTAGGATAATTGGTTCAAAATTATATTTTACAGAACAAAATCCGCCGTTATTATCTAACGATACGTTACCATCAAAAGTCCCATTTCCATCCTGATTCAGGTAGAATTTACTTTCTGATTTACCACCCATTACAGCATCATTCACAATTTTCCAACTACTGATATCGCTGTTTAAATTAAATTCGAAAATCAAAATGGGTTTCATTGCGGTTATTTTTTTATTATGTGTGATACAAAAACCCTTATTTTATTTTTTCTATCAGTTGTTGTGAATCCAAAACGTATAAAAATCGGCTAACTCTTCATTATTAATACCATAATATATCCTTGCTATTTAAATTACGATTTTGGTAACGGTGCACCAACTGCAATATCACATCTGTGATTTGTTTGACCATGTGGCGGATTCATTCCCTCTGGAGTGGGTGTTGTAACTACTGGAGTTGTAACGGTAGTTGCTGGATTAGTTGCAACCGATTGACTTTGTTGAGAAGTTACTTGTTGTGTTGGCAGCGTATTTTTAGCAGTGGCTACGGGAGAATTTAATGGTGCGCCAACAGCGATATCACAACGATGACCGGGTTGACCATGCGCTGGATTCATTCCTTTGGCAACAGGAACCGGAGTTGCGACGGTTTGATTTTGATTGATGATATTTGAGTTTTGCGCTGCCTGAGGCGTAGCTTCATTGCGCATTTGTTTACCGACCTCAGTAAATGGGACCATGTTTGTTGGAGTTGTTCTATTTTGCGGCTCGACATCTTTTTTGCAAGAAGTCAATAGTAGTGTGGATACAAAAAGGAGACTTAAAAAAGATTTCATAAACAGTTTTTTTTGTTGTTACTAAACTCAAATATAAGGTTTTAATAATTTACTACAAAATAATACATCTGATTTAATTCGCTTTAATCTCTTTGTAGTTGAATGTCAACATTCAGAATTTCTTATGCAACATTTCATTACAGCTTCATCTTTCACACTTTATAAGTGTTTGTCAAAAATGAATAATTTGTTTCTTTTCTTAAGAACCAAGCATACATATTTTCAAATCCACAAAATATATCTTACTTTAGCATTCCAATAAATTTCCTATAAAATGATTAGCGAGGCACAATTCGAAAACGAGTTACAAATACTAATAAAAAATGCCATCCGGGAAGATGTTGGCCCCGGAGATTACAGCTCTTTGGCCTGTATTCCTGCAATTGCAACCGGTAAAGCCAAGTTGCTTGTAAAAGATGAAGGTATAATTGCCGGTGTGACTTTTGCCAAAATGGTTTTTGAGTATGTAGATCCTAATTTGCAAATAGAAATTTTTATCGAGGATGGAACACCAGTAAAAAAAGGGGATATTGTTTTTCATGTTTCGGGAAGGTCACAATCCATTTTGAAATCGGAACGAGTAGTTTTGAATTCGATGCAAAGAATGTCAGCAATCGCTACCAAAACCAAGGAATATGTAAAGTTTTTGGAAGGAACCAATACTAAAATCCTCGATACACGCAAAACGACACCTGGATTCCGAGCTTGTGAAAAATGGGCAGTGAAAATTGGCGGAGGCGAAAACCACCGTTTTGCTTTGTATGACATGATTATGCTCAAGGACAATCACAACGATTTTGCGGGCGGAATCACTTTGGCAATAGCCAAAACCAAGGCCTATCTTAAAGAAAATAATTTAGATTTAAAAATCATTGTCGAAGCCAGAAACCTGGAGGAAATCAAAGAAATCTTGGAGAGCGAAGGCGTTTATAGAATCTTGATAGACAATTTTAATTATGAAGATACTAAAAAAGCAGTAGTTTTAATAGGGAACAAATGTTTAACGGAATCCTCAGGAAATATAAATGAAGAAACGATCCGTCATTATGCGGAATGTGGTGTAGATTATATTTCGTCTGGGGCCTTAACGCATTCTGTTTATAACATGGATTTGAGCCTGAAAGCAATATGAGTAAGGAAATAGAAGAACGACTAGAAAGAATTCCCATACTACGGAATCTTGCCCGCGGGTTAAAAATGATAAAACTTCCCTGGTTGCTGGGATTGTCGTTATATGATTTATTGGAATTGTATGGATTAGGAATTGTGGAAAGCGCCTTGACCTATCATGCGAGTGCCATTGCATTTAGCTTTTTCATGGCATTATTTCCCTTTGCCCTGTTCATTTTAAATCTAATTCCTTTCATTCCCATAGAAGGTTTTCAAAATGATTTTCTTCAGTTTGTAAGACAAGGAGTTCCGCCAAATACCTACGATGCTATTTCTAAAATCATAAATGATATTCTGCACAACAGTCATTCCGGGTTATTATCATCCGGTTTTATATTGTCTATTTTCTTGATGGCAAATGGATTGAATGGGATTCTTGGAGGCTTTGAATCCTCGCGCCACGTCCTGATCAAAAGGGGGTTTATACATCAATACATAGTCGCTTTAGGCATGTCGTTATTATTGTCATTACTGTTGATAGTAACCATTTCAACGATAGTTGTTTTCGAAGTATTTATTCAAAAAACGGTTTTTAGCGATGTCAATCAATTGATTATTTTGGGGAGATATGCATTCGTAATTCTGATGATATTGGCCACCACCTCCATACTTTTTAAGTTTGGTACAAAACATGACAAAAACAGGGCTTTTATATCGATTGGTTCTGTTTTTACTACGATTTTAATTCTTCTTGATTCCTATATTTTTGGAATTTGGGTAATACGATTTTCAAAATATAATGAATTGTATGGGTCAATAGGTACTTTATTAATCCTAATGTTTTACATTTGGATCAACTGTATGATATTACTTCTGGGATTCGAATTAAACGCTACAGTAAACAAATTAAAAATTAAAAAAGAAGAATAGTTTTTAGGAGCTATTTCCTGCTGTCCGCTTCAATCTTTCTAGTCCTGAACTTGTTTCAGGATCCTGAAACAAGTTCAGGGCTAGAAAGGATTTCCGCTTCCATCAGGGCTAAAAAACACACATTATGAAAAACAACATTTTAATTATTGCCGCATTATTTTTTACAACCATTTTTTATGCTCAAAACCAAACCGTTATCGGAAAATGGAAAACCATCGATGACGAAACAGGTAAAGCAAAATCAATAGTGGAAATCTATGAACGTTCGGGTAAAATTTATGGAAAAATAATCGACATAATAGATGCCGAAAAGAAAAAAAGTTTGTGTACCAATTGTTCCGGTGATGAAAAAAACAAGCCAGTTATAGGACTTGTAATTATTAAAGGCCTTAAAAAAGATGGTAAAGAATATAATTCAGGGAAAATTCTGGATCCAACCTCGGGGAAATTATACAAATGCTTTTTGGCTTTAGACGGAAATGACAAACTGAATGTTCGAGGATATATTGGTGTAGCATTATTTGGAAGAACGCAAACCTGGAATAGAGTAAAATAATTATAAATTGGGAGTTATGAGTCCAAGTAAAGATTCAAGACATCACTCAAATTCATAACTCATAATTGATTACAAATGTATTTCGTAGAAGTAATTTTACCGCTTTCCCTTGCCAAAACCTTTACTTACAGTATTTCTGAAGCCGAATTTCATTATATAAAAAAAGGAATGCGGGTGGCGGTACCTTTTGGTAAAAGTAAAATCTACACGGCTTTAGTTATTGAAATTCACCAAAATAAACCGGAATTATACGAAGCTAAAGAAATTCACCAAATTCTTGACGAAAAACCCATTGTAACCGAAATCCAAATTTCACACTGGCAATGGATTGCTTCGTATTATATGTGTGCCATTGGAGATGTTTATCGCGGTGCAATGCCAAGCGCTCTTTTGCTGGAAAGCGAAACCGTAATTTCTCAAAAGCAAGATTTATTTGTAGACGAAAGTCTGCTATCTGATGATGAGTATCTGGTTTATCAAGCCTTGCAGCAGCAAAGCTCGCTCAAAGTTCAGGACATTATATCAATTTTAAACAAGAAAAATATCTTTCCTGTTATTCAAAAATTGATAGATAAAAATATACTGGTGCTTCAGGAAGAAATGCTGGAAACCTATAAACCCAAATTAGTTCGGTACGTGCGCTTGCATTCTAAATACGATTCGAATGCCGGATTAAGTGAATTGCTTGAAACACTGAAAAATGCCAACAAACAGAAGGAAATCGTGCTGGGTTATTTTCAATTGAGTGCTACTGAAAAGAAGCCCTTAACGGTGAAAAAACTGGTCGAGGCAACTAATTCTTCTTCTGCCATTGTAAAAGCACTAATAGAAAAAGAAATATTTGAAGATTATTTTCTTCAGGAAGACCGAGTAAATTTTAAAGGTAAAATAACGGATGAATTACTTCAATTAAGCACCGCGCAACAAACGGCGTTTGATGGGATTAAAGAAAATTTTACCCAAAAAGAAGTTTGTCTTTTACACGGTGTAACTTCCAGCGGTAAAACCGAGATTTACATCAAACTCATCGAAGAGTATATCGATTCCGGAAAACAAGTACTGTATTTACTTCCTGAAATTGCTTTGACGACTCAATTAGTGGGAAGGTTAAGAACGTATTTTGGAAATAAAGTGGCTGTTTTTCATTCGAAATATAACAATAACGAGCGCGTCGAAGTTTGGAATCAAGTTTTACAAAATTCCGAAAAAGCCCAAGTAGTGATAGGAGCGAGGTCAGCCTTGTTTTTGCCCTTTGATAATCTGGGACTCATAATTGTAGATGAGGAACACGAACAAACGTTCAAACAAGTAGATCCAGCGCCAAGGTATCATGCACGAGATGCGGCCATTGTTTTGGCTCATTCGCATAAATCAAAGGTTTTATTGGGTTCTGCAACACCAAGTTTAGAGACTTATTTCAATGCTAATTCTGGAAAATTCGGATTAGTCGAGATTTCGGAACGATTTGGAAATGTGATGATGCCAAATATTGAATTGGTGGATTTAAAGGATAAATATTTTCGCAAGAAAATGACGGGACATTTTAGCGATGTTTTAATTGCGGAAATTACCAATGCTTTAACCTTAGGCGAGCAGGTAATTTTATTTCAAAATAGAAGAGGTTATTCTCCTATAATAGAATGTATGACTTGTGGTCATGTGCCGCAATGTCAACAATGTGACGTGAGTTTAACATACCATAAACATAACAATCAATTGCGTTGCCATTATTGTGGTTATACGATGGCAAAACCCACTCATTGCCATTCCTGCTCCAGTGTTGATTTAGCTACAAAAGGATTTGGAACAGAACAAATTGAGCAGGAATTAATCTCCATTTTTTCAAATGCAAAAACGGGAAGAATGGATCAGGATACCACAAGAGGGAAATTTGGTTTCGAGAAAATTATCGATAGTTTCAAGAATAGAGAAATAGATATTCTTGTAGGAACACAAATGCTAGCCAAAGGATTGGATTTTGATAATGTGAGTTTAGTAGGAATCATGAACGCGGACAATATGTTGTATCATCCTGATTTCAGGGCTTTTGAGAGAAGTTTCCAAATGATGACACAAGTAGCTGGTCGTGCCGGACGTTCTGAAAAGCAAGGAAAAGTAATTATACAAACCTATAATCCAAATCACAATACTATTCAGCAAGTGACCAATAATGATTATTTAGGAATGTATAAGGAGCAGTTGTATGACAGACAAATCTATAAATACCCGCCTTATTTCAGAATCATTAAACTAACACTAAAACAGCGCGATTTCGAAAAATTGAAAGAAGGTTCTATGTGGTTGTACCAGGTGTTGGCTCAAAACTTGAATATGCCGGTATTAGGTCCTGAAGAACCAGCAATCAGTAGAATTAGGAATGAATTTATACGAACGATAATTATCAAAATTCCACAAGAAACTTCAATAACAATCACAAAAAAAACTATTCAAAAGATTCTGAATAGTTTTGAGGCTGTTGCACAGTATAGAGCTATAAAAGTTGCGCTAAATGTCGATTTTTATTAAAAGTAGTTTTTTATGCAAATGATAAGGCTTTTACTAAATCTTCTTTTTTGTTTCTGCTTAAAGGTATTTTTGTAATTCCAATCTCGGCAAATTTGCTGTTGAAACGCTCCACTTTGTCAATATTGATAATGTATGATTTATGTACTCTAATGAATTTTTCTTTAGATAAATCGTTTTCAAAAGATTTCATCGTAGAAAGCACTAAATTACTGTCTTCTTCGGTGACAACTCTCACGTAATCACCAAAAGCTTCAATCCATTTGATTTTAGAAGTGAAAATCTTTAATTTTTTCAAATTGCTCTTAATGAAAATATGATCTCCTTCTTCTTCTTTGTTTTCTTTTTTAAGCGAATATAAATCCATTGCTCTCCGAACCGATGCATTGAATCGATCTATGGCAATTGGTTTTTGCAAATAGTCAGTAGCATCATAATCAAATGCTTTCATTGCGTACTCAGCCTTGGAGGTAATGAAAATTATTTGTGGTTTTATTTTTAAACCATCTAAAAAATCAAAACCACTGATAACCGGCATTTCAATATCTAGAAATATTAAATCTACATTATGTACAGACATGCAACTCCTGGCTTCAATTGCATTCGAGAAATCCCCAATTAGATGTAAGTTTGTGTGATTATTTACTAATTTTGCGATAATCATTCTTTGAATGGAACTATCATCAACTACTACGCAATTAAGTTTCATAATTTTTTATTTTTAGATTTGGATTAGTAAATTTAACATTAAATTATTAATAAAACTAATAGCAATCTTTTTTTTTTGCCGTTTAACGAATAAAGCAAAATAGCGCTTGTTTATATCAATTAATTCGTTACTTTTGCAGCCAATTTAACAAATAAATACATATTTATGAATCATTATGAAACTGTTTTCATTTTAAATCCCGTTTTATCTGAAGTTCAGGTAAAGGAAACAGTAAGCAAATTTGAAGATTTTCTTACTAGTCGTGGAGCTGAAATGGTATCGAAAGAAGACTGGGGTCTTAAAAAGATGGCATACGAAATTCAAAATAAAAAAAGTGGTTTCTACCATTTGTTTGAATTCAAAGTAGCAGGAGAAGTTCTTATTGCTTTTGAAACTGAATTTAGACGTGACGAAAGAGTAATGCGTTTCTTAACTGTAAGTTTAGACAAACACGCTATTTCTTGGGCTGAAAGAAGAAGAACTAAATTAAAATCTACAAAAGCTTAATTATCATGGCAACATTACAACAATCGGCTTCAGGAAAAAAAGACGGAGATATCAGATATCTTACTCCTTTGAACATAGAAACAAACAAACAAAAAAAATATTGTCGTTTCAAAAAATCAGGTATCAAATATATTGATTATAAAGATGCTGATTTCTTATTGAAATTCGTAAACGAACAAGGAAAAATTCTTCCTCGTCGTTTAACTGGAACTTCATTAAAGTACCAAAGAAAAGTGTCTGTAGCTGTAAAAAGAGCTCGTCACATAGCATTGATGCCATATGTGGCTGATTTACTAAAATAATAATTTAACTCAGTTGTTGGTTTTCTGAAACATGAAACCTAACTTCTATAACAAAGGACAACAACATGGAACTTATATTAAGACAAGACGTTCAAAATTTAGGATTTAAAGATGATATTGTATCGGTAAAAAATGGTTACGGTCGTAACTTTTTAATCCCACAAGGTCACGCGCACTTAGCTACTTCTTCTGCAAAGAAAGTGTTAGCTGAAAACCTAAAACAAAGAGCTCATAAAGAAGAAAAAGTAGTAAACGATGCAAAAGCATTGGCTGAAGCTTTGAAAGCTATTGAGATTAAAATTTTCGCAAAAGCAGGTGGAGAAAAATTATTCGGTTCAATCACGAATATTGATATCGCTGAAGCTTTAGCAAAAGGTGGTCAAGTAATTGACAGAAAATTTATTACTAGTGGAATCGTTAAACGTACAGGAAAATATACTGCTAACGTTAGATTACACAGAGATGTAATAGTTGAATTACCTTATGAAATTATTGCTGAAAAAGCATAATTTCTAAAATCATATAATTAAATCCCGATGGAAGTCGGGATTTTTTTTTGTTTAATCTGAACTTGTTTCGGATTCTTTAATTTATAAATAAAGAGCATCTTAAATAATTTAAGATGCTGAAATAAATTCAACATAAATGAAATACTCTAGATTAACAAAAGAACAATTTGAAGAATTGAATCAGGAATTCAGCACATTCTTGGCTACTCAAGCAATTGATAAAGACGAATGGGATAAAATTAAAGCAGAAAAACCGGAAGTGGCAGAGCAGGAATTAGATGTTTTTTCTGATTTGATTTGGGAAGGAGTTCTTTCAAAAGCGACTTATTTAGAACATTTTTCGAAGAATCATATCTTCCTTTTTGAGTGCTTTGATATTCACGTACAGTCAATCGTTCTAAAATCATTGGTTCCAGAAACTGATTTTTTGACTAGAGAAGGATTGCAATGGCTTAGCGATAATATGTTTACCGATACCATTGAAATGAAAACCGGAAAAAAAGAATTTACAGAGGAGCGCAACACTTCAATTTTCGCCTTAATTCAACAAGGTGCTTTTTTGAGTGATGGACTTTTATACAAACAAATAAATTCGATTATAGAGTCGTAATTGTATTGTAGTTTCTTTTAATTTGGTTATTTTAGTAGATTATTTCTAAAGCTAAAATAGCCAATTTTTATTTTCTATGGACATTCAAAATACGATTCAAACATTAAGGGAGGAATTAAATCAGCACAATTATAATTATTATGTGTTAGATAAACCAACAATTTCTGATTTTGAATTTGATTTGAAATTAAAACAACTACAAGATTTAGAAGATAAACATCCGGAATATTTTGATGAAAATTCCCCTACACAAAGAATTGGAGGAGCAATTACTAAAAATTTCCAGACCGTTAGTCATGAACATAGAATGTATTCTTTAGACAATTCTTATTCCAAAGATGAATTAGCAGATTGGGAAAAACGCATCCAAAAAGTATTAGGAGATGTTCCTTTAGAATATACCTGCGAATTAAAATACGATGGTGCATCCATAAGCATTACTTACGAAAACGGAAAACTAAAAAGAGCTGTAACTCGTGGTGATGGTTTTCAAGGAGATGACGTTACCAATAATATCAAAACTATAAAATCAATTCCTTTAAAGATAAAAGGTGATTTTCCTTCTACATTTGATGTCCGCGGCGAAATCATTCTGCCATTTGCGGGTTTCGAAAAAATGAACCAGGACTTAATAGAAATTGGTGAATTACCATATTCAAATCCCAGAAATACGGCTTCGGGAAGTTTGAAGTTACAAGATAGCGCCGAAGTTGCAAAAAGGCCTTTGGATTGTTTATTGTATTTTATAATTGGAAATAAATTACCTTTTAATTCTCAGTTTGATGGATTGGAAACAGCCAGACAATGGGGATTCAAAGTACCGAAAGAATCCAAGTTAGCTCATAATTTAGAGGAAGTTTTTGAATTTATAGATTATTGGGATATCCACAGACATAATCTTCCTTATGAAACGGATGGAGTAGTGGTGAAAGTAAATTCTTTTCATTTTCAGGATGAATTGGGTTTTACTGCCAAATCACCACGTTGGGCGATTGCCTACAAATTTAAATCGGAACAAGTTTCAACAAAATTGATTTCAATTTCATACCAAGTTGGTAGAACGGGCGCAATTACTCCAGTAGCAAATTTGGAACCAGTGCAATTAGCGGGAACAATCGTAAAACGTGCTTCCTTGCATAATGCTGATCAAATTGAAAAATTAGATATTCGTGTTGGTGATACTGTTTTTGTAGAAAAAGGAGGGGAGATTATTCCTAAAATTATTGCTGTTGATTTTACAAAGCGCCCTGATAATTCGGAGCCTACAAAATACATTACCCATTGCCCGGAATGCCAAACGGAATTGGTAAGAGGAGAAGGGGAAGCAAATCATTATTGTCCCAATTTTTATGGTTGTCCACCGCAGATTATTGGAAGAATTCAACATTATATTTCACGAAAAGCCATGGACATTGAAGGCCTTGGCGGAGAAACAGTAGCACTGCTTTTCAATAACGGATTGGTTCATAATTATGCTGATTTGTATGAATTGACAGTGGAGCAAATCTTGCCTTTGGAAAGAATGGCTCAAAAATCAGCAGAGAATTTAGTTAATGGCGTAAAAAACTCAGTAAGCATTCCTTTTGAACGGGCATTATATGCTATTGGAATCCGTTTTGTGGGTGAAACAGTGGCCAAGAAATTAGCCAAACATTATAAAAATATTGACGCATTAAGTCAGGCTACCTTGATGGATTTGGTTTTAGTGGATGAAATTGGAGACCGAATAGCACAAAGTGTGATTGATTTTTTTGAAAATCAAGAAAATAGAATTATCATTGAAAGATTAAAAAGTTACGGAATAGAATTTGAAATTATTGAAAAAATAAATCCAAATGCAACCAATAAACTCTCCGGAAAGACCTTTGTGGTTTCAGGCGTTTTCGAGAAATTTTCAAGAGACGAATTGAAAAAAGCAATTGAAGATAACGGTGGGAAAGTGGGAAGTTCTATTTCGGCAAAGACGAATTATGTTGTTGCCGGGGATAATATGGGACCCGCTAAATTAGACAAAGCAAATAAACTGAATGTGTCAATAATTTCCGAAGATGATTTTATAAAAATTCTTAATGAAAGCTAATACACCATCTCTTATACTTTATTTTTTAGCCAGTGTTCTTACCATTGTATTTACTTTAGTAGGGCCGGAATCATATTTGCTGTACACAAAATCGCTGGTAGTATCCTCAATTTTTATCTATTATTTAACTACCAGTAATTATAAAATAGATTTAATAAAAGGAGCGATTTTTCTATTTTCTTTTATTGGGGACGTCTTTGTTTTGATGGACTATGAGGATTCAGAAATTGGTTCTGTACTTAGTTTTTTGATTGCTTATTTACTGCTGATTATTCATCTTGTTCGAGGTTTCAAAAAGATAGAATTTGATAAAATAGATATATTATCCTTGATAAGTATAATAATCGTGATGATAGTTTTATCGATTACTATTTTAAGCTTACCCTTTGAAAAAATGAAAACAGATTTTTCAATTATTATAATTTACAGTATCGTACTAAGTATTTTGATTTGCATATCGGTTACAAAATATTTTACAAAAAGCAATTTCGCTTTTCTAAATTTACTTGTGATGTCATTGTGCTTTTTGCTTTCGGATATTTTTTATGTTTTAAATGGATTTTACTTGTCACTTTCCGCTTTTAGTCTAATTGAAATAAGCACTCAGGTATTTTCGTATTTTTTTATGGTAAATTACTTTATTGCAAATGACAAGTTTTTAAAAAAAATTAAACAATAATTGATCTTCCTTTAAATGCATTCTGCTTGTTATTGTCCAGATAAAAATCAATTCGACCTAAATTAATTCCATAACAACCCACTTGATTGACTAAAACTTCTTTGTCAGCAAGATTCTTCACAATAGTAGGTTTGTCAAGAAAAGTATGAGTGTGTCCACCAATTATCAAGTCAATATCTTGGGTGATTGCAGCTAATTTCAAATCACAAATCTTATTGGGTTCGTCTTTATAATTGTATCCTAGGTGTGACAAGCAAATTACTAAATCACATTTATTTTCTTTCTTTAATATGCGAACCATATCTTGCGCGGCCTCAACAGGATTATTAAATACCGTTTCTTTATACATTCTTTTGTCTACCAAGCCTGCCAGTTCTATCCCGAGTCCAAAAACGCCCACTTTAATTCCGTTTTTGTTGAAAATTTTATAAGGCTTTACAAAGCCATCCATCATCGTATTTTTGAAATCATAGTTTGCCGATATAAATTCAAATGTAGCATGAGGCATTTGAGCATACAATCCTTCAACTCCATTGTCAAAATCATGATTTCCTATAGTCGAAGCATCATACTTCATCATGCTCATTAGCTTGAATTCTAATTCACCGCCATAATAGTTAAAATATGGAGTTCCCTGAAAAATATCGCCGGCATCCAGTAATAAGACATTTAGATTTTCCTTTCTGATTGTTTCAATCAATGCAGCTCTTCGAACAACGCCACCCATATTTGGGTTTCTGGGATGATTTGCTGGAAACGGGTCAATGTAACTGTGTACATCATTGGTATGCAGAATCGTCAGGTGTTTCGTTTCCTTAGAATCAAAACTGCTCAATGACAAACCTAGACTTAATAATGCTGTGCCGGCAGCTGTTTTTTCTATAAAATCTCTTCTTTTCATTTTTATTTTTTTTGGAGCTATTTACTTCGTCAATTCGCTTCGCTCGTGTCCCGCTTTCCGTTGCAATCTTTTTAGTCCTGAACTTGTTTCAGAATCCTGAAACAAGTTCAGGATTAGAAAGGATTTTCACTTCACTCTGGGCTAGAGCCGTAAATTTATGGAACTATTTTCTCGTGATTCAAAACTGAATACTGCGACTGAATACTGAATTCTTATTCAACAGTAATTCTGGTATCATTGATCACGGGAATTGTATCCACTTCTTTGAAATAATCAATAAGAATATTTCGCAGTTTGTAATCCAAATCAAATTTCTGAACTCCTTTTTTAAAGAAATTCATATTATCACCACCATTTGATAAATAATCATTGGTGCCCACATAATAAATTTTGTCTTTTTCAATTGGTTTTCCTTGAACTAATATGTTTTTGGCCGCGTTATTTTTGCCAATTGTAAAAGTAATTCCGGATAAGGGATGTGGTTTTTTTTCGGCGATGAAATAGTCAACTAATTCAAGAATCTGCTCTCCTTTCAAAGCAATAACAACCATCGTGTTCTCAAAAGGCATGATTTCAAAAGCCGTTCTGCTGGTTACATTCCCTTTTGGAAGAATAGAACGGATACCACCGTGATTGAGTAAACAGATATCGATATTCTTTTTTCCCCGGGCATTAAAAACTAGATTGCCTCGCTTGAGGGTAACATCGGCTATTAAATTCCCAATAGTTGTTTGCCATTTACCGGTACTTTTGTCTAAAGTTACCGGACAGTAAGCAAGAATACTGTCTAAATCTTTATTAATATGCTCTCGATAAGGTTTAATGAAGTTTTCAATTTGCTTCACTTGTTTGCTTGGATCTGAAACCTGAGTTCCCTTTTCGGTGATGGGAATTTGTTTGCCTTCTATTTTAGAAACATGATAATTTTGTTTGCTACAGGAAACAATGAAAAAAAATGTTAAGAATATAACAAAAAGTTTTAAAACATCGTTATACTTTTTTAGTTTTACCATTTTAAATGCGACTTAATTAATTAATTTTGTAATAAAGTAAAAGTAGTATGTTTTTAAATTACATAAAGGATTTCTACGCAAAAAAAAAAATAAAAAACAGCTTGCATAATTTAAAAGGTAATATACTTTCAGTTGGAATACAAACTGTTGGTTTGCTTATTGATGCCAGTCATTTTTCGGAAAAGGAAGCCCTGATTAAGGAGTTAACAGCAAACGGAATTCCAGAGAAAAATATTAAGATTATAGTATACAAAGATCGATTCAAGTTGAATGAAGCAAATTCTCAACTTGGTTTTAGTGATAAGCACCTTAATTGGAAGGGAGAAATTACAAATCCAAATGTGAATGATTTTATAAATGAAAAGTTTGATTTACTCATAAGCTTTTACGATGTCGAAAAAGCAATATTAATGCTTGTTACCCATAATTCGAAAGCAGCATTTAAGGTAGGTTTTTCGTCAATTGACAAACGATTAAATCATTTGATGATTGATACGAACGTCAAAAATTATAAAGTTTTCACAGCTGAATTATTCAGATATTTAAAATTATTTAAACAAAATATAACCCAATAATATGCAATCATTAATAGGAACTGGTGTTGCCCTTGTAACCCCATTTAAGGAAGATTTTTCAATTGACACGGAAGCATTAAAAAGAATTGTAAATTTTTCAATCGATGGAGGAATTGAATATCTTGTAGTACTTGGCACAACTGCTGAAAATGCCACATTGTCTCAAGAGGAAAAAGAATTAGTTATTAAAACAGTAATTGAAGCTAATAATGGTAGTTTGCCTTTGGTTTTAGGAGTTGGAGGAAATAACACTATGAAGGTAGTTGAAGAACTTCAAACGAGAGATTTATCTTCATTTGTTGCAGTTCTTTCCGTTTCGCCTTATTACAATAAACCAACACAGGAAGGAATTTATCAACACTTCAAGGCGGTTGCCGAAGCGTCTCCAATTCCAGTGATCTTATATAATGTTCCAGGAAGAACGGCAAGTAATATGTTGCCATCTACTGTTTTGCGTTTGGCAAATGATTTCAAAAATGTTGTTGCCATCAAAGAAGCGGCGGGAGATATGGTTCAAGCGATGCAATTATTGAAAAATAAACCAAAAGACTTTCTTGTAATTTCTGGAGATGACATGATTGCTTTGCCAATGGTTTTGGCAGGTGGATCTGGCGTTATATCCGTAATTGGACAAGGTTTTCCGAAAGAATTTTCTGAAATGATACGATTAGGTTTGAATAGAAAAGTGGATGAAGCGTTCAAAACACAATACATTTTAGATGATTGTATTGATATGATTTTTGAACAGGGAAATCCTGCAGGAATCAAACAAGTGTTTCTATCACTGGGAATAGCTGAAAATATAGTTCGTTTACCATTGATAAAAGTAGAGGAATCATTGGCAGTAAGGATTGATCAGTTTGTAAAAAAAATCAATAAAGTTAGCTAATAAGCCTTGCCTTTTTTTAAACAAAAAAATATTTTGAAGTAGCTAAATTAATAACTAAATTTGCCACCGAAACTTCGGTATGATTTTTTATGTTAAAATAAACTGCTAAAATCAGGAAAAAAGTAAAAAAATGAAATCAAAGATTCACGAAATCCAAAAAACAATATTAAATGTTGAGTAAAAAAATAATATCTCTATTGCTTCTTGTTGTTCTTTTTAGTTCTTGCAATGAATATCAAAAAGCATTAAAAACCGAAGATGTTGCTGTGAAATTTGATATGGCAACTAAATTGTATGATTCAGGTAAATATACCAAAGCGATTCGTATTTTTGAACAAATTGCTCCAGCTTACAGAGGAAAACCTCAAGCCGAAAAGTTGTTTTATATGTTTGCTCAATCGTATTACAAAACAAAACAATATTATTTAGCGGGATATCAATTTGAAAGTTTTGTTTCAGGTTATCCAAAAAGTGAAAAAATACAAGAAGCGGCTTACTTAGGTGCAAAAAGCTATTCAATGCTTTCGCCGGTATACAGCTTGGATCAAAAAGATACTTTTAAAGCAATTGAGAAATCACAAGCATTTATAGACAGTTACCCTAATTCTGAATATTTGTCTGAGGCAAACGCAACGGTAAAAGTGCTAACCGAAAAAATAGAAAAAAAGGTGTATGAAAATGCAAAAGGATATAATACTATTTCAGATTATAAATCAGCAATAGTTGCATTTGATCTTTTTTTGGGAGATTATCCTGGAACAATATTCAAGGAAGACGCACTGTTTTACAAATATGATTCTGCTTACCAATTAGCCATTAACAGTGTTCCTGCAAAAATGGAAGAAAGATTAAATGTTGCAAAAACGGCACATTCAAATCTTATGAAATTTAAGGCGGATTCAAAATACAAAAAGAAAGCTGACGAAATGTTAGTTCGAATTGAAAAAGATTTACAAAATTTTACTAAATAAATAAAGTCATGGATTTAAAAAAGACGAATGCTCCGGTAAATACAATAACTTACAACAAAAATGTTATTGAAGAACCTACCGGTAATGTGTATGAAGCGATAACCATTATGGCTAAAAGAGCAAACCAAATCAATTCTGAAATTAAAAAAGAATTGACTGAGAAATTGGAAGAATTTGCTACATATAATGACAGTCTTGAAGAAGTTTTTGAAAATAAAGAACAAATTGAGGTTTCTAAATTTTACGAAAAACTACCTAAGCCACACGCTTTAGCAGTTCAAGAATGGTTAGATGGTAAAATTTACCACAGAGATTCAAATAAATAATAGTACAGTGTCAGTTTTAAACGGTAAGAAAATTTTACTAGGTATTTCTGGTGGAATTGCAGCCTATAAAACAGCTTCATTAGTACGACTTTTCATAAAAGCAGGTGCACATGTCCAGGTGATAATGACACCTGCTTCTAAGGATTTTATAACTCCATTAACGTTATCCACGTTATCCAAAAATCCGGTTTTTTCAAGTTTCTACAATCAAGACGACGAAAACGAAAAATGGAATAATCATGTTGAATTAGCACTTTGGGCTAATTTAATGGTTATTGCTCCGGCTACAGCAAATACCTTGTCTAAAATGGCAAATGGTACTTGTGATAATCTTTTGATTGCGGCGTATTTGTCGGCAAAATGCCCTGTTTATTATGCTCCTGCAATGGATTTAGATATGTACAAACATCCTTCTACTATTGCTAATTTTTTCTCCCTTACTGAATATGGTGATACAATAATTCCTGCCGAAAGCGGAGAATTGGCCAGCGGACTCTCTGGTGAAGGAAGAATGGCGGAACCGGAACATATTGTCGCATTTATAGAAGCAGATTTAGAAAGCAGGTTACCATTAAAAGGTAAAAAAATATTAATTACTGCCGGTCCCACATACGAAGCAATAGATCCGGTGCGTTTTATAGGAAATCATTCTTCGGGTAAAATGGGTTTTGATATTGCCTCAAGTGCTGCAAATTTAGGTGCTTCAGTAATACTCGTTGCTGGTCCAAATCATTGTAAAGTTACGAATCCATTGATAAAAGTAATTCCTGTAGTTTCTGCAGAAGAAATGTATGAGGCTTGTCATTATTTTTATGCCGATGTGGATGTTGTGATTGCAGCAGCTGCAGTTGCAGATTACAAACCTAAAAACGTTGCACAACAAAAAATAAAAAAAGCCGCTGATAATTTTACAATAGAACTCGAAAAAACGAAGGATATATTAGCTTCTTTGGGTGAACAAAAGAAAAATCAGTTTCTGATAGGTTTTGCTTTAGAAACAGAAAATGAAATTGAAAATGCTACCTTGAAAATTCAGAAAAAAAACTTAGATTTGATTGTTTTAAATTCGCTTCAGGATCAGGGTGCTGGTTTTGGTAAAGCAACAAATAAAGTTACCTTTATTGATAAATATTTCAATATTGAGCCAATGGAATTGAAATCGAAAGAAGCTGTTGCTGATGATATTCTAGAAAAGGTGAAAGCACATTTTATGAAATAGGGTAGCGGATTAATACAAACGTAATATAGGTGTTTGAATTATTGTTAACCGTTAAGAAATAATACAAATCTACAGATGAATAAAATAATTATTTTTTTTCTGCTTTTTACTTTTGGGCTTACGCAAGCACAACAATTAAACTGTACGGTAACGGTTGATTCACAAAAATTGAGTGTTACAAATCAGCAAGTTTTTAAAACCTTGCAAACTTCAATCAGTGAGTTTGTAAATAAAACGGATTGGACGGGACAAACGGTTAAGCAAAATGAGAAAATTAATTGCTCGATGTATATTACAGTTTCTTCGAATAGCTCAGACCAATTTACTGCGACCATTCAAGTTCAATCATCAAGACCTATTTTTAATTCCTCTTATTCCTCTCCGGTATTAAATTATAATGATAAAGACTTTAATTTTAGATATACAGAATTTGAAAATCTAATTTTTAGTCCAACCACGTTTGATTCAAATTTAGTGTCTGTTTTAGCTTTTTATAGCAATATTATATTAGCAATGGATGCGGATACTTTTGTATTGCAATCAGGTAATCCTTATTTTGAAACCGCGCAAAATATTTCGAATGTTGCACAACAAGGTGGATACAAAGGTTGGACTCAAAGTGATGGGAATCAAAACCGCTACTTTTTGATAAACGATTTATTATCTCCAACATTTGTTGACATTAGACAAACCTTATTCGATTATCATACGGGATTAGATTTGATGAGTCAGGATTTGAAAGCTTCAAAAGAGAAAGTAAAAGTCTCTTTATTTAATTTGTCAAAATTGAATAAATCAAGACCAAATGCATTTCTAACACGCGTATTTTTTGATGCTAAATCAGATGAGATAGTTTCCATTTTCTCAGGTGGTCCCAGTATATCAATTACCGATTTAGTCGAAAATTTGAATAAAGTATCTCCTTTAAACTCTAGTAAATGGGCATTAATTAAGTATTAATTGATTTTTCAATTTACTAAATACCCCTTGTCCTTCATCACAAAACAAATTTAAATGATCACCTCTCTTTCGATAAAAAATTATGCGCTTATAGAAAAATTAACTATTGATTTTTCAAAAGGTTTCTCAACAATCACAGGCGAAACTGGCGCTGGTAAATCAATAATTTTAGGAGCTTTAGGGCTGGTTTTAGGGAAAAGAGCCGACTTGACCTCTTTGAAAAATAAAGAAGAAAAATGTATTATTGAGGCTCATTTTGAAATTTCAAAATATAATTTAAGTCCTTTTTTTGAGGCAAATGATCTGGATTATGAAAATGACACTATAATTAGACGTGAAATTCTGCCTTCGGGAAAATCAAGAGCTTTTATAAATGACAGTCCTGTAAATCTTCAGGAACTTCAGGAATTGAGTCTGTTTTTGATTGATATTCATTCGCAACAACAAACCCAAGAACTTTCGGATGAAAATGTTCAGTTCGAAATTATAGACGCAATTGCCAATAATCAATTGACTATTCTAGATTATCAAAGTCTTTTGAAAAGTTATAAATCAGATAAATCTAAACTTAATTCGCTGGTTAAAAAACAAACTGAATCTCTAAAAGAACAAGAATACAATACTTTTTTATTAGATGAATTAGTTGCTGCACAATTAAAATCTGGCCAGCAGGAAGTTCTTGAAGCTGATTTTGAGAAGTTGAATAATGTTGAGATTATAAAAGAATCTATAGATAAATCTTTGGCTATTGCCAATGAAGAACAGATAGGAGTTTTGCACAATTTGAATGAAATCAAAGTTTCACTGCAGAAAATTGCTTCTTTCTCTTCAGAATATCATTCCTTATTAGAAAGAATTACGAGTATAACAATTGAATTTGATGATATCTCGGACGAGCTTAACAGATGCTCAGAGAAACTTATTAATGATCCGGAACAATTGGATTTAATTAGTCAAAAATTGCAAGTGATTTTTAATCTGCAAAAGAAGCATCAGGTTTCTACAGTAGATGAATTATTGGAAATCCAAACTAAATTAGAAAATTCAGTTTTAGAATTAGGAAATATAGAAGAAGAAATTGCGGCATTGACAAATTCAATTCAGAAGAAAACAATTGCATTAGATGATTTTTCGGATGCAATTCATAATAATAGATTGGAGTCAATTCCCGTTTTATCTCAAAAGTTGATTACTATTTTAGAAACTTTGGGAATGCCTAATGTGCGTTTTAAAATGGAGCTAAATGAATCTTCTTCGTATTTGCCAAACGGAAAAGACGAACTTCAGTTTTTATTTTCTGCGAATAAAGGAACAGATTTCGGCTTGTTGAAGAAAGTGGCTTCTGGAGGAGAAATGTCCAGAATTATGCTGGCTGTAAAGGCGATATTGGCACAATACTCAAAATTACCAACATTGATTTTTGATGAAATTGATACAGGTGTTTCAGGAGAAATTGCAATTAGGATGGGAGAAATCATGAAAGAGATGAGTCAGGAAATGCAAATTTTTGCCATTACCCATTTACCACAAATCGCAGCTAAAGGAAATGCACATTTCAAAGTATTCAAATCGACTATTGGTGAGGACACACAATCTGAATTAAAGTTATTGAGCAATGAAGAAAGAATTGTCGAAATAGCTCAAATGTTATCGGGAACTATCGTTTCAGAGTCGGCCTTAAATCACGCAAAAGCCTTGCTGAATTAATTTTTAGCTTTATATTTGTTTCCTTTTAAGAAAAAGGAATTGTGTGCGGTTTTACCAAAAAATAATTTCAAGGATAATAAATTTAAGAATTACAAAATATGATTATAGAACCTAGAATGAGAGGATTTATTTGTACGACATCTCACCCAAAAGGATGCGAACAAAATGTTAAGAATCAAATTGAATATATTAAATCAAAAGGTCCTATTGCAGGAGCTAAAAAAGTATTGGTGATTGGTGCTTCAACCGGTTTTGGTTTGGCTTCCAGAATTACAAGCGCTTTTGGTTCTGATGCAGCAACTATCGGTGTGTTTTTTGAAAAAGCGCCTTCTGAAGGTAAAACAGCTTCACCGGGCTGGTATAATTCTGCAGCTTTTGAAAATGAAGCACATAAAGCAGGTTTATACGCAAAAAGTGTCAATGGCGATGCCTTTTCAAATGAAATTAAAAGACAAACATTAGATTTAATAAAAGCTGATTTAGGTCAAGTTGATTTGGTAATTTACAGTTTAGCTTCTCCGGTTCGTATGAATCCGGTTACAGGTATTTTGCACCGTTCAGTTTTGAAGCCTATCGGAAGTACTTTTACCAATAAAACAGTTGATTTCCATTCTGGTAAAGTTTCTGAAATTTCAATTGAACCTTGTAGCGGTGATGATATTGAAAATACGATTGCTGTAATGGGCGGTGAAGATTGGGCTATGTGGATTGATGCTTTAAATGCGGAAAATTTATTGGCTCCAGGTGCTACAACTGTTGCTTATTCTTATATTGGACCATCATTGACGGAAGCAGTTTATAGAAAAGGTACTATTGGTCGTGCTAAAGATCATCTTGAAGCGACTGCTTTTTCTATTACAGACAGTTTAGCTGATATTGAAGGGAAAGCTTTCGTTTCTGTAAATAAAGCATTGGTAACCCAAGCAAGTTCTGCGATTCCTGTTATTCCATTGTATATTTCTTTATTGTATAAAATAATGAAAGAAGAAGGAATTCATGAAGGTTGTATCGAACAAATTCAACGTTTATATCAAGAAAGATTATATACTGGAAATGAAGTTCCTGTAGATGAAAAAGGTAGAATCCGTATTGACGATTTAGAAATGCATCCTGACGTTCAGGAAAAAGTGGCTAAATTGTGGGTTGAAGCTGTTACTGAAAATTTATCTGAAATAGGAGATTTAGAAGGATACAGAAAAGATTTTTACAATCTATTTGGCTTTGATGTTGAAGGAGTAGATTATAAAGCGGATACAAACGAGGTAGTAAAAATCGAAAGTATCGCTTAATCCTACACTAAATTAAATATTTAGTTTCCATAATGCATCTTAATTTCACAATGGTTTTATTCATTTCGAAATTAAGGTGCATTATTTTTTTAAAACACATTTAAAATTAATTGCATTATGTATAACTTATTAAAAGGAAAAAGAGGAATTATTTTTGGCGCATTAGATGAAAATTCTATAGCATGGAAAACAGCAGAAAGAGTACATGAAGAAGGAGGCGTTTTTGTTCTTTCTAATGCACCGGCCGCCATGAGAATGGGAACTATTGATCTGCTTGCGCAAAAAACAGGTTCTCGAATTATACCTGCAGATGCTACATCTGTGGCTGATCTTGAAAATTTAGTAGATCAGGCAATTGAAATTCTTGGAGGAAAAATCGATTTTGTTTTACACTCTATTGGAATGTCTGTAAATGTTCGAAAAGGGAATCATTACACCAATCAAAATTACGATTACACGGAGAAAGGATGGAATGTTTCGGCCGTTTCTTTTCATAAAGTAATGCAGATTTTGTATAAAAAAGATGCCATGAACGAGTGGGGAAGTATTGTCGCTTTGTCTTATATGGCAGCACAACGTGTTTTTCCTGATTATAATGATATGGCCGATAATAAAGCGTATTTAGAATCTATTGCCCGCAGTTTTGGATATTTCTTTGGAAGAGATAAAAAAGTAAGAGTGAATACTATTTCGCAATCACCAACGGCTACAAAAGCAGGTCAAGGGGTTAAAGGTTTTGGTGGATTTATAGCTTTTGCGGAAAAAATGTCGCCTTTGGGGAATGCAACTGCTTTAGATTGCGCTAATTATACTGTATCTATGTTTTCTGATTTAACCAGAAAAGTAACTTTACAAAATTTATTACACGACGGCGGATTCTCAAATATGGGAGTAAGCCAGGAAGTAATGGAAATGTTTGAATAAATAAAATTGTATTTTTATAAAAACCATCAACTGCTATTTGATGTTTTTTTTATGGATATAGATTACATTTGTTAAAGTTTTCAAATCAATAAAATTTATACCTAAATACCACATTAAAGAGTATGTTATTTTCCTTAATCATTCCAGTTTACAATCGTCCGGACGAAGTTAATGAGCTTTTAGAAAGTTTATCACAAACGGATTATAATGAAATTTTTGAAATTGTGATTGTTGAAGATGGCTCAACAAATAGATGTCAGGATGTTGCTCAAAAATATGGGGATAAATTAGATATTTCCTACTCTTATAAAGAAAATTCAGGACCTGGAGATTCCAGAAATTATGGAATGAAAAAGGCAAGAGGAGACTACTTTATCATTTTTGATTCGGATTGTATTATTCCAAAACAGTATTTAATTGAAGTCGATAACGCTTTAAAACAAAACTATGTCGATTGTTTTGGAGGACCGGATAAAGCATTGGATAGCTTTTCAGATATTCAAAAAGCGATAAATTTCGCAATGACTTCATTCCTTACTACAGGTGGAATTCGCGGTGGTTCAGAAAAAATTGATAAGTTTCAGCCTCGAAGTTTTAATATGGGATTATCTCGAAAAGCTTTTGAAGCATCAAAAGGTTTCGGAAATATTCACCCTGGAGAAGATCCGGATTTATCAATACGTTTATGGAATCTAGGTTTTGAAACCAAACTTTTTCCGAAAGCATTTGTCTACCATAAGCGAAGAATAGACTGGGATAAGTTTTCTGTTCAGGTAAACAAGTTTGGAAAAGCAAGACCTATTTTAAATAGCTGGTACCCAAAATATAATAAAATCACTTTTTTCTTTCCTACCTTTTTTTTAATAGGATTTATTCTAGCAATTGTATTATTGGTTTTTAATCAAGATTTACTGCTTAAATTTTATTTTGGCTATTTTTTGGTATTATTTTTGGTGTCTACTTACCAGAACAAGAGCCTGAAAATTGGCTATTTATCATTGATTGCCGTTTGGAAACAATTTTACGGTTACGGAACAGGATTTTTACAATCATTTGTTAAGATAATCGTTCTGAAGCAAAAACCACAAGAAGCTTTTCCGGAGTTATTTTTCAAAGTATAATATGACAAAAATTATTGGTTTAACAGGTGGTATTGGCAGTGGGAAAACCACGATTGCCAATGAATTTGTATCTTTAGGAGTTCCAGTTTATATTGCTGATGATGAAGCAAGAAAGCTGATGCAATCCATTGAAGTTATCAATGCTATTCGAGGGGTATTTGGTAGTGCAGTTTTTGAAAATGATATATTAAACAGAGAAAAACTTGCCGAAATAGTTTTTAGCGATTCTGAAAAACTGGAACAACTGAATGCTATTGTTCATCCTGCCGTAAAGAAACATTTTAAGGAATGGCTTTTAAATCATAAAGATGCTCCTTTTGTAATTTACGAAGCGGCCATTTTGTTTGAAAGTGGGGGTTATAAAAATTGTGATTTAATTATATCGGTCGTTGCCCCTTTAGAAACAAGGATTCAAAGGGTTATCGAAAGAGATAAGACTACACGTGAACAGGTTTTAAAAAGAATTAATATGCAATGGAATGACGAAAAACGCATTTCAAAAAGCGATTTTATCATTAAAAACACAAATATTGAAGAAACTAAGTCAGAAATTGTTAAAATTCTTAAAATTTTAAAGATTAGGCAAAATGTTACTTAGATGTTAATGTTTGGTTAATGTATTATTTAATATATTGTTAAAATACTAATTTTGTTTCGATGAATAAACTTTTTTTTAGATTACTGGTATTATTGATGAGTTTGTCCTTGATTGGGATAATATTGGTTCAAGTATATTGGTTCAATACATCATTCAAAAATAATGATGAGCAATTCAAATTTCATGCTACACAAGTTATAGGCAAGGTCGCTGATAAATTGCAACAACAAGAAACCTATAACTTTTATGATAAAATAAATCATATTAAAGACAGTACGGGGAAACTTCCCAAAAAAGATGATTTATTAGAGTTTTATTACGTTCAAAAAAATACTAAAACGAATAAAACCATTATTTATTCGAACAGTATCATATCTGAAGATTACAATATTTCATCGCCGTTCTTTGATAAAAAATTTGATAGTGAAAAATTCAAAAGCTTTAGTTCTAAACGAGTAACAGAAGTGTATAATAACAACAATATTGATAATTCAAGTATTAACCAAAGTTTAATTCCTGATGTTAGAATTGAAAAATCAGGAAATCTCGATATTTTAGATAATGCAATCTTTGAAATTTCTGCGAAAGATGTTTTGTCTGCGATGCCTCTTGACGAACGTGTTTCTACAGAAGTTTTACAGAAATTGATTAAAAAAGAATTAGAGGAATATGGTGTAAATACAAAATTTGAATTTGGGATATACAGTAATAATTTGTCAACAAAGGTAAAATCGAAAGATTTTAAATATGATAAGAATGCCACTTATTCCGTTCCTATTTTTACGGATAATGAAGGGAATAGCAAGTATCAATTACTAGTGACATTTCCGCATAAAAAGAAATATCTATTATCGGATCTCGTTAGTATAACAATACTATCCATAATATTTACGCTTATTATACTTATTGCTTATTCAAGTGCATTGAATCAGTTGATTCGTCAACGTCATATATCTGAAATCAAAACAGATTTCATTAACAATATGACTCACGAATTTAAAACGCCTATTGCAACAATCAATTTAGCTCTGGATGCGATCAAAAATCCAAAAATAATTGATGATAAAGAAAAGGTATTTCGGTACCTTCAAATGATTAGGGATGAGAATAAGCGCATGCACGCTCAAGTAGAAAACGTTTTACGAATTTCTAAATTAGAGAAAAAAGAGTTAGATATAGCTAAGGAGTCTTGTAATTTGGAAGAAATTATTAATGAAGCAATTGAGCATGTTAATTTAATTTTGGAAGACAGAGAAGGGACAATTACAACGCATTATGATGCCACAAGAAAAACTGTTTTGTTAAATGATGTCCATTTTACAAATGTATTGGTGAATATTTTGGAAAATGCAATTAAATACTCCCCTGATGTTCCTAAAATTGATGTTTTTACTGAAAACGTAAAAGATATGGTTATCATTAAGGTCAAGGATAATGGACTGGGAATGGGTAAAACCGCTCAAAAAAGGATTTTCGAAAAATTTTATAGAGAACATACGGGAGATTTGCATAATGTAAAAGGGCATGGTTTAGGTTTATCTTATGTAAAAAGAATTGTTGAAGACCATAATGGTCAGGTTTATGTAGAAAGTGAAAAGGGAAAAGGAAGTACCTTTATAATAAAATTACCATTAATAAATTAAAATATGGAAAATGTAAATAAAAAAATACTTTTAGTTGAAGACGACCTGAATTTTGGGGCAGTTCTAAAAGATTATTTGATGCTGAATGATTTTGATGTCATTTTAGCGAAAAATGGAATGGAAGGATTTGAAAAATTCAAAAAAGATACTTTTGATTTATGTATTTTGGATGTTATGATGCCATATAAAGATGGTTATACTTTAGCAAAAGAAATCAGAGAGAAAAACAATGAAGTGCCAATTATTTTCTTAACTGCAAAATCTATGAAAGAGGATGTTTTGAAAGGATATAAAGCTGGCGCTGACGATTATTTGAATAAACCTTTTGATTCTGAAGTACTTTTGATGAAAATTAAAGCGATTATTCAAAGAAAATCTTCAGATACTAAAGCAGAACAAGCACAGTTTGAATTTAACATTGGGAAATTTCACTTTAATTCAAAGCTTCGTTTTTTAACGTTTAACAACGAAGAGCCAATTAAATTGTCTCCAAAAGAGAACGAGTTATTGAAAATGTTGATTCTTCACGAAAATGATTTGATGCCAAGAGAATTGGCTTTAACAAAGATTTGGAGAGATGATAACTATTTTACATCGAGAAGTATGGATGTTTACATCGCTAAACTAAGAAAGTATCTTAAGCTGGATGAAGATGTAGAAATCCTTAATATTCACGGTGAAGGATTTAGACTGGTTGTAAAAAACAAAGTAGCATAATAAAAATGGCTTCGAGAAATCGGAGCCTTTTTTTTGGAGCTATTTCCAGCTAATTGTTTTAATCTTTTATGCTGAAAACCAACATAAAAGGATTTCCACTTTTATCTGGGCTAGGGCTTTGTGGAAATAAAAATTTCAGTTTATTTCCAAATCAATTGTAAAGCAAAACTGGTTTTATCCTCTTTTGTGATACTATAAGTAGTTTCTGTTTCATTCAAACTCTCATGAATGATTACGTTGTCTTTCATAGATAACTCCTTCAAAAAATTCATTTCGAAACTTTCTATTTTTTGGTTTAGAATTAGCTTTTCATCAACCAAATCCAAGCACCATTCCAGATATTTTACATTATTTACATGATCTACGATATCTAAATCGGATAAGAATACTGTTTTCTCAAAAACAATCTCTTTTTCATGATTCAAATTGATTTTTGAATAGCTATGCTTTGTGGCTCTTGTATCAGGATACAATTCAAAATGTTTAAATGGTAAGGCCAAACCTTCAGGTCGACGAATTTTGGTATTGAAAACGGCCCAAAAAGTTTCAGAACCTACAATCTTCTTTCCATTAACATACATTTCCAGCGCACGTACGGAACGAGAATTTTCTAAAGAATTAATCCAAGTTTTTACCGTCACAATATCACCCCATTTAGGCAAAGCATCGATTTCAACACGCATCCTGCTTAAAACCCAAGCCTGGTTGAATTCCTGCATATCCAAAAAACTAATCCCGCCAATCTCTGAATGTGCTGCAGCTGTCAGCTGAAGAATATTGCACAAGTCTGTATATTTTAAATAACCATTTGGAGCGCATTGTGTAAAATTGATTTCCCAGTCTTTGCTTAAAATGGACGTAAAATTGGATGCTATTGGCATATGAATAATTATGAATTATGAATTACAAATTACGAATTTGCATTCTTAGATTTAGTTTTTTTACTTTTTGAATTGATGTAATCTGCAATAACTTCATAGGGAGTTTCAAAATCAAACCATTTGGTATTTTCATTTCTTTTGAACCAAGTCAGTTGTCGTTTAGAAAATCGTCTAGTGTTTTTCTTTATTTCTCCGATTGCGAATTCCAATGAAATTTCACGATCAAAATAGCTGAATAATTCTCTGTAGCCCACGGTTTGTAGTCCATTCAACTCTTTGTTAGGATATAAAGTTTTGGCTTCGGCCAATAAACCTTCGTTCATCATAATGTCAACACGCTGGTTGATTCTATCATAAATTACATTTCTATCGGCTTCTAAACCAATAAGGATAGGAGTGAAGTTTCGACTGTTTTGTTTCTGATTTAAAAAGGATGAATACGGTTTTCCGGAGCCCATACATACTTCTACAAAACGCATCATTCGTTGTGGGTTTTGCAAAGTTTGTGGATTTCCCTTTGTTAATCTTTCGTAATAATCAGGATCTAATGTTTCTAATTTTTGTTGTAAATACCCGATTCCTAATTTCTCATAATTTGAATTTACCGCTAAACGCACCGAAGCATCAATTTCAGGAAACTCATCAAAACCTTTTAGTACGGCATCAATGTACAACCCAGATCCACCAACCAGAATCACATAATCATTTGTCAAATACAATTCATCGAGTTTAGCATTGGCTTCTTTCTCGAAATCGCCTACTGTGTAATTTTCAAAAATAGATTTGTTTTGGATGAAATGGTGTTTTGCTGCAGTTAATTCTGATTTGCTGGGAACGGCGGTTCCAATAGTCATTTCCTTGAAAAATTGTCTGCTGTCACATGAAATGATTTCGCATTTGAAATAATCTGCTAAAACAATGCTCAGAGAAGTTTTTCCAATGGCGGTAGGGCCGACTATAGTTATTAAGTATTTCATGTTTTGTTATAACGAATGGTTGAAATGGACTTATAATAAAACTTAAAACTTGATTATTTTCAATGTTTTACTTTTTCGAACATGCCCTTGAATAATATTCTTAGTATCCCTGTTGTTTTGCATTGGTATAATAATATTTTTAAGGATCTCTATATTGTGAATTTGATAGTTCAAATCATAGAAAGCATATCCTTTATAAATTCCGTTTTCTATCAATACTGCACAACGTTCGTTGATTGTTCTTCCTTTGTCAACCAATATCATATTTTGATTTTCAAAGGTGTTTTTGTCAATAAAGCCTTGAACTCTTGCATTATATTCTTCTGGTGTAATTTGTCCAATACAGGCTCCGTCACACTCTTTTATACTGTATTGAAAACAGTTTGTTTTGGTGGCATATAAACCCGTTAATTTTTGGCACAAATGATAAGCCGAAGTAATTCTAAACAATGCATTTTTTCCTTCTTGCAACGAAGTAAATGAGGTGATTTCTTTTTTACGACCATCTGCTTTTTGCAATTTCAGATTCAAATATCCTTTTTCATCTTTTTCCACATACAAAGCCAGTTGGAAAATACTCTTCCTCTGCGCTCGGTTATGAATAGGCTTATTGATTTTTATTTCTTCGCTCTCTTTCAAAAGAGCAATCAATTCGCTTCCTGTTTCATCGTAAGTTACCGTGAAAACTTCTGCTTGAATTTTTTTGCATTTAGTTGTAGTGCCCGTGAAATGCTGGTTGACACGTTTTTTTATGTTTAGGCTTTTGCCAATATAAATCAGATTGCCTTTTTCGTTATGAATGTAGTAAGTTCCGGTTTTTGCGGGTAAATTTGAAATAATGTCTAATAATTTGGGAGCGATTCCTTTTTCGATTTCTAGCTTAATGAAATCTTTTACAATTTCTTTTTCTAAATCTTTCTCCAAAAGGATTTTAAATAATTTCACTGTTGCCAAAGCATCACCGCTAGCTCTGTGTCTATCTGCCATTGGGATTCCAAGGGCACGAACCAGTTTGCCCAAACTATGCGAAGGTTGCTCCGGTAATAATTTTTTTGACAATTCAACGGTACAAAGTGTTCTTGCCTCAAAATCATAGCCTAATCGTCTGAATTCAGTTCGAAGAATTCTATAATCAAAAGAAGCATTGTGTGCTACAATTACGCAATCATTCGTCATTTCGATAATGCGTTTGGCTACTTCAAAAAATTTAGGAGCAGAGTGTAACATTTCATTATTGATTCCGGTCAGTTTTACAACAAACGGCTGAATTGGGATTTCTGGATTGACTAAACTAATAAATTGGTCTACAACTTCATGTCCGTCAAATTTATAAATGGCGATTTCAGTTATTCCCTCTTCGTTAAATTGTCCTCCTGTGGTTTCTATGTCAAGTATTGCGTACAAAATAAGTATTCAGTGTTCAGTTTTTAGTGTTCAGTCATTGCGAGGAACGAAGCAATCTTATAATGTTCCAGCTTCAAACTTCTATTTTAATCTTTATCTTCCTCCAAAGATACTACTTCCTATTCGAACCATGGTGCTTCCGCATTCAATTGCGAGTTGATAATCTCCCGACATTCCCATAGAAAGAATAGTAAATTGTGAATTGTGAATTGTGAATTGATCAAAAATTGATTTTAAGTGTGTGAATTCTTTTTTGATTTGTTCTTTATTATCTGTAAATGTTGCCATTCCCATCAGTCCCACAATTCTTATATTTTTCATCTCCTGAAATTCATCAGAAGATAGCAACGAAGCCAATTCCTGCTCGTCAAGACCAAATTTAGTTTCTTCTTTAGCAATATGTATTTGCAATAAACAATCAATAATTCTGCTATTTTTTTGTGCTTGCTTGTTGATTTCCTGCAGTAATTTCAAACTATCTACTCCATGGATCAAGGTCACAAATTGTGCCATAAATTTGACTTTATTCGTCTGAACATGACCAATCATATGCCAATCAACGTCTTTTGGCATTTGTTCCCATTTCTCGGCCATTTCCTGGATTTTGTTTTCTCCAAAAATGCGTTGTCCTGCCTCATAAGCTTCCATTAACTCAGCAACAGGTTTGGTTTTAGAAACAGCCACTAAGGTTACGTGTTCTGGTAATGTGACTTTTATTGAAAGTAAGTTTTTAGCTATCGACATTTTTTAATCTTTTAATTTATTAGTATGAAATCAAAGTTCGTAAATGATCAAACCACTTCTAAACTTTGGTTCGATATAAGTACTTTTTGGAGGCATGATCAAATTGTTGTCGGCCAAAGCTTTAATTTCCTTTATATTAGATGGAAACAAAATAAATCCAACTTCAAATTCGGCCTGATCAATTTTTTGTTTTACTTCTAAAACAGATTGCTTTCCCGAGATATATTCGATGCGTTCGTCATTTCGTAAATCTGCAATTCCAAGAAGAGGTAAAAGTACGTTCTTGTACAGAATTTGTGTGTCTAAACTTTCCAAAGCAGTTTGAAAAACTTCATTTTCTTTTCGTAAAATTAGGCTATAAAAATCATTGTCAAGATACATTCCGAACTGATGTTTTTCAGAAGGTTGAAAAGGTTGCTTATGTTTATTTTCAATAATAAAATCCTTAGCCAGTTCCTTGATAAAATCCTCGTTCGAGAAACCATTCAAATCTTTTACCAATCGATTAAATTCATAAATCTTGACGTTGTTTTCGGAAATTAGATAACTTAATATATAATCTTTTACAGTATTTTCAGGGTCTTTGTTTTCTTCGGATAATAATTTTAAAGCTTCTGTACGATGATGTCCGTCAGCAATATATAGACTTTCTGTTTTATCAAATATATTTTGTAACCAACTAATCTCTAATGAATCTTCAATTTTCCAAAGATAATGAATCTCTTTTTTGGTAGTCGAGAATTCGAAATCAGCTAATTTTTGAGTGCAATTATAAATCCAATTTTCTATTGTCTTATTATCAGGATATGTCATTAAAACAGGCTCTGTGTTGAACTCTGCATATTTCATATAATCTTTTAGCAACTGAACTCTAAAAGCTAGGATATCTTCGTGTTTTTTTATGACATTATTGCGGTAATCTTCAACACTTGTTCCCACAATAATTCCGGTGAAAGAATGTGTTTTGGTAACAATTTTATGAATATAGATAGCAGGCTTATTATCTTTAACTAAAATAATTTCATTTTTGAATTGCTGATATTTTTGATGTACTTGTCTATATCTTTTTTCAAAAGAAACAGTTTCCTGATTGGTATAGGCCGGTTTTAGAATATGCAAAAAAGACAATGGATTAAAATCCAATTGTGCTGCTAACTCGGCATTCACATATTCTTCATAAGAACGACAGGTGACAAGGCATACTTTATCACGAGTAGGACGAACTGCTTTAAAAGGAACTATTATAGCCATAATTATGTCAAAAGTCCTAAAGTCGAATGTCTAAAGAAATCAACTTTAAGACTTTCGACTTTTTAATATTGAGACTATATAAATTGTTTAGAAATCTTTTCTGCTTTTTTGCTTTCGGAATAATCGTAGAAACCTTCACCAGATTTCACGCCCATTTTTCCTGCGCGAACCATATTTACTAATAGTGGGCAAGGAGCATATTTCGGATTTTTGAAACCATCGTACATAACATTTAAAATAGCCAAACATACATCAAGTCCTATAAAATCAGCTAATTGTAAAGGTCCCATTGGGTGTCCCATTCCTAATTTCATTACGGTGTCAATTTCATAAACTCCGGCAACTTTGTTATATAAAGTTTCGATTGCTTCATTGATCATGGGCATCAAAATTCTATTGGCAACAAAACCTGGATAATCGTTTACTTCAACAGGCGTTTTTCCTAATTTTTCAGATAAATCCATGATAGTTTTCGTCACTTCATCAGAAGTAGTATAACCACGAATGATTTCAACTAGTTTCATAATTGGCACCGGATTCATAAAATGCATACCAATAACACGTTCCGGATTTGCTACAACAGCTCCTATTTGAGTAATCGAAATGGATGAAGTATTAGTTGCCAAAATCGTATTGTGAGAACAAGCTTCGTTCAATTGCTTGAAAATATTAAGTTTTAATTCTACATTTTCGGTAGCTGCTTCAATAACTAAATCTACACCAACAACACCATCTTTAATGTCTGTATAAGTGATTATATTGGTAATTGTTCTTGCTTTTTCTTCTTCAGTTATGGTTCCTTTTGCCAGCATTCTGTCTAAATTGGCAGCAATAGTAGCCATTCCTTTATCTAGAGATTTTTCTGAAACATCTATTAATTTAACGGTAAAACCACTTTGGGCAAATGTATGAGCAATTCCGTTACCCATTGTTCCGGCTCCGATTACGGCTATGTTTTTCATTTTTTTTAGTTTAAAGTTTAAAAGTCTAAAGTTTAAAGTTCTTTTGAGCAACTTTAAACCTTAAACTTTAAAGAAATTTCATTTATTTTTTAAAACAATCGATGATTTGGTACGCTACTCTTAAAGCCTCTGTCGCTTGTTTTAAAGTTACAATAGGAGTAGTGTTATTATTGATCGCATCAGCAAATGATTCTAATTCGTCAAGAATTGCGTTGTTTTGTTCCACATCTGGATTTGAAAAGTAGATTTGTTTTTTTACTCCTTCAGCGTTTTGTAAAATGATGTCAAAATCACCCGGAACTTCTGGAGCGTCTTTCATTTTTACCACTTCGCATTTCTTTTCCAAGAAATCTACGGAGATGTAAGCATCTTTCTGGAAGAAACGTGATTTCCGCATGTTTTTCATCGAAATTCTGCTGGCCGTCAAATTAGCAACACACCCATTTTCGAATTCGATTCGGGCATTTGCAATATCTGGGGTATCACTTATCACCGAAACTCCGCTGGCATTGATGCTTTTTACTTTAGATTTTACAACACTTAAAATAGCATCAATGTCATGTATCATCAAATCTAAAACCACAGGAACATCGGTACCGCGAGGGTTAAATTCAGCCAAACGATGCGTTTCAATAAACATGGGATTATCAATCATGTTTTTGCTTGCTTTGAAAGCTGGATTAAATCGTTCAACATGACCAACCTGTCCTTTGACGTTATATTCTTTTGCTAAAGCAATAATTTCTTCAGCTTCTTCAACGGTATTTGATATTGGCTTTTCTATAAAAACGTGCTTACCTGATTTGATAGCTACTTTGGCGCATTTATAATGGGAAAGCGTAGGGGTAACAATATCAATCACATCAACAGCATGAATAAGTGTAGCTATGGTGCTAAAATGTTTATAGCCAAATTCTTTAGAAACTTTTTCGGCATTTTCTTGGTTTGGGTCGTAAAAACCAACTAATTCATATTTTTCAGATTGTTGTAATAAACGCAAATGTATTTTACCCAGATGACCCGCACCTAACACTCCAATTTTCAGCATAATGATTTAATTTGTACAAAAATAGCAATAAAATGATTAATTTTTTAAGGATATCAAACAATTATTTAACCAATTTAATATTAAAAATTCACTATTTAATATTAAAAATTGTTTTCTATTTTTGCCTCAAATAAAACAGCAAATTTTGAAAGATACAGCCAAACATCAAGGACTTCGGAATCAATTAGTAAGCATTTTGGAACAAAAAGGGATTACTGATAAAAATGTTTTGGATGCGATAAAAAAAATACCAAGACATCTATTTTTAAATTCCAGTTTTGAGGATTATGCTTATCAGGACAAAGCATTTCCTATTGGGGCTGGTCAAACTATTTCTCAACCTTATACTGTAGCTTTTCAATCTCAACTATTGGAAGTAAAAAAAGAACACAAAATTTTAGAAATAGGAACTGGTTCCGGTTACCAAACAGCAGTTTTGTGCACCATGGGAGCAAAGGTTTATAGTGTCGAAAGACAAAATGAATTATTCAAGCAAACATCCATTTTATTTCCAAAGCTGAGTATTCGTCCCAAACATCTTTCTTTTGGAGATGGTTATAAAGGATTACCAAGTTATGCTCCTTTTGATAGTATTATTGTTACGGCAGGAGCTCCGTTTATTCCTCAGCCTTTAATGGCACAGTTAAAAATAGGAGGAAGACTGGTTATTCCGTTAGGAGAGGACGTTCAAATTATGACTTTGTTAATCAGAAAAAATGAAACGCAATTTGAGAAACATGAATTCGGAGAGTTTCGATTTGTACCATTATTAGAAGATAAAAATTAAAATCCATCCCCAACCCTTCCCAAAAGGAAGGGAGCTGATGTATTATTATTATTATTATTGACCAATAATGGTTAAATATCGCTCTAAACTTTCTTTTTCCATTTGAGCGATGAACAGCAAAAAATCTTCTTTGTTGTTTTTAGTTTGAGCTGTTTCCAGTGCTTGGTAGTATTGCATTCTACTTTCATAATCACCTTTTATGTTGGCTATAATGTAGCCATGTTGCAATAAAATTAAGTTCATCACTAAACGAGAAGTTCTGCCGTTTCCATCAATAAACGGATGAATAGTGACTAAACGCTCGTGTATTTCGGCAGCCAAAACGACAGGATGAAGATTGTTTTTATTGGTTTCGTACCAAATAAAAAAATCCTCCATTTCTTTGGCAACTAGAAACGGTTGAGATGGCAAATGACTGCTTCCTTGAATCATCACTTGTACTTTTCTATAGCGACCTGCATCTTCCGGATGGATACCTCTTAAAATTAGATTGTGAATTGATAAAACCTCTCGTTGATTTATAGAAGTTTTTTTTTGCATCAAATCTTTGATATAAGCAATCGCTTCCTGATGATTAATTACCTCAAGATGCTCCCGCATACTTTTCCCTGAAATAGTCAGACCTTCATTGATAACCAAATTAGTTTCCCGAAGCGTCATAGTGTTTCCTTCGATACGGTTACTTTCAAAAGTGTATTCTAATTCTAATGCCTGAGCGATGCGATAGCTGTCAAATTGACGAAAACCATCCAGTTTTGTCTTTAAACTATCTATTTCATCTAAAATTTTTTGTAGTGTGGTAGATATTTTCTTCTTAGAAGATTTACTTTGATATCTTATCTCTTCTTCAGCAACTAGTAATGCTTTTAATGCAAATTCATCCTGTCCTATTTCATAAAGAATTTTTTCTTTTAGCCAAGCTACCATTATGGTTTCTAAATCTATTTCCAATAATGACGCTAGCTTTATAACTTGATCTCTAGTGGGTTTCCTGTTGCCACTTTCAAATTTACTAATCAAGGCTTGATCAATTCCTAAAATTTGAGCCACTTCTCTGGTTTTGAGTCCTTTTTGTTCTCTTGCATTTTTGAGTAGTGTTTTCATTTTTAGATTAAGTTTAAAATTGTCTTGACAAATTTAGTCATTTTTTTGAATATAAAAAAACATCACTGTTTTTTAACTTCAATTTTTATTTAAAATGCTTTTTTGATTCTATCAAGATCTCTTTTGGTATCTTGTTCTTTTAAGGATTCGCGTTTGTCATAGGTTTTCTTCCCTTTACAAAGACCAATTTGTAGTTTAGCCATTCCTTTTTCATTGGTGAACAATTTCAAAGGAATAATGGTTAGTCCTTTGGCTTGAACACTTTTGATTAATCCTTTCAATTCTCTTTTATTTAAAAGTAACTTACGTTCGCTTCTCGCTTTGTGGTTGAATTGATTGCCAAAAGTATATTCTTCAATGTATGTATTGATGGCAAAAAGTTCATTATTGCTAAATTCACAGAAACTCTCTGTAATATTCGCTTTTCCTAGACGGATTGATTTAATCTCAGTTCCAGCCAAAACAATACCAGCAGTGAATGTTTCGATTATTTCATAATCGAATTTGGCTCTTTTGTTGTATATATTTATTGTTTTTAGCATAGGATTGCAAAGGTATGATAAAAAAGAAAAGATTTGAAATAATGGATAATAATTAGGGTTAAAATAACTTCAGAACGATGATTTTTATTTCAAATAATTATTCAGTTGTCATTTTATGAAAATAATTTGTTTCACAATTACTTACGGCAATTTTAATAGTTGATGATTAATAGAATCGCTATTAATAGTCACAATGTAAAGATTACCAAAAGTCACATCATCCATATCATTATACATTTTTTTGTTTATAATTTGATTGACAAAATTTGGAATTGTATTGCTGTGACCAACAACCAAAACTTTTTTTCCTAAAGTATTTTTTTTGAATGATTCAATGTCTATGGGTTTAGGATCATAATTTATAATAGTAATCTTGTTGTTTGTTGCCAAAGGAGCTGCAGTTTGAAGAGTTCTTTTGAAATTAGTAGAGTAAATTGCATCTAGATTAATTTCTGAAAATATTTCATTCCAAAGTTTGGCTCTTTCACGACCAATTTCAGATAAATCGGCATCTTTAGAACTATCAACTTTCTCTGCATGACGTATAAAGTAATACGTGGTTGTACTGTTTTGTCCAAAACTGACTTGCAAAACAAAAAAAGCAACGATCAATAAATATTTTTTCATTTGAACTAATTTTAAATTTATTATTTAACGATTTTATATATTTGCAAAATGGAAAATTTAAAATCAAAAGATCCTCTTCACGGAATCACCCTGCTAAAAATATTGGAACAATTAGTGGAATATTATGGATTTGATACTTTGGGAGAATTAATAAAAATTAAATGTTTTACAGATAATCCCAGTATAAAATCGTCATTGACTTTCTTAAGAAAAACGGATTGGGCAAGAAAACAAGTTGAAGATTTATATGTTCAGTCCTTGCCTAAATGGACAAAATAGCTCCAGTTTAATTAATACGATAGGAGACCATAACGCCACCTCGGTAGGGTAACCATTCTCCGCTTTTATTCCAATTTTTAGCAGTTTCATACCGTTCTCCCGTGCTTAAATAATATCCATGGTAAAATCCTTGTTGATTACCTCCTCCTAAAAAACAATCTAATACAAACTTGTCATTTATTTTAGCTTGATATCCAATTGTGGCGCCCATAACATACCCAAATCCCTTTTCATACTTATCAGTATTTAGATAGTTCCATTTTTGGAAATTAAATGCAGTTGCGCCGATATGTGCTCCAACATAAAAACCATTGTGTTTTTCTTTAAAATGATAGCGATATTCAGGAATAAAAATATAAAATTGAAAAGGCTTACCGTCCACAGATTTCCAAGGGGAGCCTAAAATGTCTAATTGAAAAGTCGATTTTTTTCCAATGCTGGTTTCAATACCAACATTTGGAACACCCAATAAAGTAGTCAACGCATTTACTTTTACATAGGTCTGACTTTGAGACGAGATTGAAACAAGAAGAATTGTAATTAATAATAATTTTTTCATAATGAAGGTTGCATAATGCTTTTCCAATAAAGCAGCATTTTTTTGCGGCAAATGTATGGATTATTCTTTCAAACAGACAATAATATGGTTTTTTGTAAAAAATAATCTCCAATAATTTAGTAGAGACTTATTTATTCAAAATTGAATAAATAACGGTGTCTAAAAAACGTCCTTCATAGAATTCATTTTCCTTCAAATGCGCTTCTTTTACAAAACCACATTTTTGTAAAACTCTTTCAGATCCAAAATTTTCAGGATCAATAATAGCTTCAATCGAATGTAGTTTCATTTCATTAAAACCATAATTTACTACCTCTTTTATAGCTTCAGAAATGATTCCTTTTCCATTATATTCCGGAAGTAGCATATAGCCGACTTCAGCTCTATAATGTTCAGGTTTTATTCTATAATGCCCGATGATTCCTATTAGTTTTGAATCATATTTGTAAGTTATAGCCCAGTTTATTCCTTCGTTGGTATCAATTTTTGCGTCAATCATTGCAATATGTTCTAAGGCATCGTCAATTGATTTAACTAATGGTCTTGGAATGTATTTCATGGTTTCTGGATTAGAACGCAAGGCGAAAATTTCATTTGCATCATTCTCGTTGACGCGTCTCAATAGTAATCGTTCAGTTTCTAAATTTGGAAATGGAGTGAAATTTATAGTTAACATGTTATTTTATTTTTAATAATTTACAGAATTTCAATACTGAATTCTGATTGGAAAGTTTTATTTTCTTCTAGGATTTGAATCCCTTCTTTCTCAAAAAGATTTCCTGAATTTTCATTTGTATCCGAGTAACCAAGCCAAGGTTCTATGCAAAGAAATGGTGCATTCATTTTGGTCCAAATTCCTAAACTTGGAAAATTTTTAAAATTAACCCGCAATTTTGGATTTGAATTTTCTAAAATTGTAACCGAATTTGATTCCAATGTTTTAAAAATTAAAGCATCATTTTTAAATAATTCGTATGTCAATGGAATGCAGTCGTTTTGAACTTCCAGTGTTTTTGTTTTATTTGAAATTAAATCATTTTCCAGATGGTAATATTCTAAAGATTCTTGTTTTTCAAATTGAATAGCATAATTTTCAAAATTTCCGGGTAAAGCAAAAGCGGGATGTGCTCCAATAGAAAACGGCATTTTTGACTTGCCATTATTCATAACTTTGTAAGCAATGTTTAAGCTGTTTTGATCTACTGAATAGATTATTTGCAATTCAAATATAAACGGATAGACTTTGAGCGTTTCTTCGGATGATTGTATCGAGAAAGTGACAGAATTTTCTTTTTTATCGACTAATTTAAAATCCATATCCCTAGCAAAACCATGTCGTGATAAATGATATTCTGTTTCGTTATATTGATAAGAATTATTTTTTAACGTGCCTACAATTGGAAACAAAACAGGAGAGTGCTTTCCCCAAAAATCAGGATTTCCTTCCCAGATGTATTCTTTGTTCTCATTATTTTTTAGAGAACATAATTCGGCACCAAAGCTATTTATTGTAGCGGTTAAAAAGGTATTTTTAATTACTGTTATCAAAGCAGTTTGTGTTTAAATTTTAAAATGTAAATATATTTTAAAATTTGTTCAAAAATATAAATCAGTCAAAATCTATTTAAATTAATAATTAATGTATTTTCAATAACTCCTTTTTTTTGTTAAGACATGAGTAATTTTTTATTTATTTGTTAAACTTTTTAATTGATTATAATTTGAATTTTAACCAGTTCTCAATTTTAGAGAATTAATGAATCTCCTTTTTTCAATAAAATAGTGTAACAAAAGGATTCACTTTTATACTTATCGGTAATCAAACAAATAATACAATATAAAATCAATCATATTATGAAAAACAATTTCTTTAAAGCTTCCTTCTGTTTAGCTTTATTTTTTGGAGTTTCTGCGCTTCAGGCACAGGACACCAAAACAAACGTATCAAAGTACGATTATCATGATGCATTTGCACCAGGTTTTTATACTAAAAACGGAACCGAAACTCGTTCTGCAAGTGGGCAACCCGGAGTAAAGTATTGGCAAAATAGAGCAGATTATAAATTAACTGCAAGTCTAAATGACAAAACCAGCGAAATCATTGGAACTGAAACGTTAACGTATACCAATAATAGCCCTGATAAATTGGCTTTTCTATGGATGAACGTTGACCAAAATTTATTTAAAAAAGATTCTCGTGGAATTTCAGTTGTTCCAGTAAGCGGAAGTCGCAATGGAGCAGATGGAGAAGATTTTGACGGAGGTCATAAAATTAAATCTGTTAAAGTTATTGCAACTGTAGGAGGAAAAGTTGTTGAAAAAGAAGCAAAATTCATTATCGCAGATACTCGTATGCAAATTATTTTGCCACAAGAATTAAATGGTAATGGTACTTCAATTAAAGTAAAAATTGATTTTTCTTATATTTCACCAAAATATGGTTCAGACAGAACAGGAGTTTTAGATACTAAAAATGGTAAAATTTTTACGATTGCTCAATGGTATCCAAGAATGTGTGTGTATGACGATGTAAAAGGTTGGAACACTTTGCCTTATTTAGGTGCAGGGGAGTTTTATCTAGAATATGGAGATTTTGATGTTTCAATCACAGCACCTGCAAATCATATTGTAGTTTGTTCTGGGGATTTGCAAAATCCTTCAGAAGTATACACTGCTGAACAACAAAAACGTTGGGCTCAAGCTGCTGCCAGTGACAAAACGGTTATGATTCGTACAGCTGCGGAAGTTACCAATGCTAGTTCTAGACCTGCTGGAAAAGCTACTTTAACTTGGAAGTTTAAAATGAAAAGTTCCAGAGACGTTGCTTTTGCATCTTCTGCTGCTTTTATTATTGATGCAGCCAAGATTAATTTGCCAAGCGGAAAAAAATCAGTAGCTATTTCTGCTTATCCAGTAGAAAGTGAAGGTCAGGACGCTTGGGGTCGTTCCACAGAATATACTAAAACTTCAATAGAAAACTATTCTAAAAGATGGTATGAATATCCTTATCCTGCGGCTATAAATGTGGCAGGTAATGAAGGTGGAATGGAATATCCTGGTATTGTTTTTTGTAGTTGGGAATCAAAAGGAGAAGGTTTATGGGGCGTTACGGATCATGAGTTTGGTCATATTTGGTTTCCAATGATTGTAGGTTCAAACGAAAGATTATTTGCCTGGATGGATGAAGGATTCAATACATTTATCAACTCTTTGAGTTCTGTTGATTTTAATAACGGAGAATACAAGCAACCGGTTGCAGATTTGCATCGTTCTTCAATGATGCTAACAAATCCTGATATGGAACCTGTTTTTTCTGCTCCAGATGGATTAAAAGAAGCTAACCTAGGTATTTTAGCATATTACAAACCAGCTTCAGGTCTTACTATGTTACGTGAGCAAATTCTAGGAAAAGAACGTTTTGATTATGCTTTTAGAACTTATATAGAGCGTTGGGCTTTCAAACATCCAACACCAGATGACTTTTTCCGTACGATGGAAAATGTAGCCGGAGAAGATTTAAACTGGTTTTGGAGAGGTTGGATTATTAATAACTGGCGTTTTGATCAAGCAGTTTCTAAAGTGAAATATGTAAAAAATGATCCAACTAAAGGAGCTGTTATTACTATTGAAAATTTAGAAAAAATGCCTTTTCCTTCTATTTTAGATATTAAGTCTAAATCTGGTAAAGTGACTAGAGTGACTCTTCCTGTAGAAATTTGGGAACGCAATAAAAGCTGGTCATTCAAAACTACTATAAATGAAGAAATTGAATCTATAACATTAGATCCAAATCACGTATTCCCGGATGTAAATACAGATAATGATACTTGGACTTCAGGAAAAGGGGAATTAGAAAAAGATGTTATATTAGATGCTTACTTAGGATCATTTTCAAGTAAACAAATTCCTGTAAAAATTGTTTTTTCTGAAGAGAACGGTACTCTAACAGGGAAATCTGAAGGTCAATCAAATTTAACTTTTACGCCTACCGGAAAGGATAAATTCTTGGCTACTCAAGCCGGACTTACCATTCAGTTTAATGAAAATAAAAGTGAATTTACTTTAGAAGTACCCGGTCAAAGTTTCTTGTTCACAAGAGATAAATAGTATTATAGAGTATTTATAAAAAACGCCAACTGAGAAGTTGGCGTTTTTTTTTGCTTTCGTGTTTAAAAGTAAATGTGTAACTATTATTCTGGAATTTGTTGACTTAGACAATGTAAAGTTCCAAAGCCCCAAATAAAATCGATAGCGCTTATCCCGATGATTTCTCTATCAGGAAAACATTCTGCAAGTATGTTTAACGCTTTTCGGTCATTACTGTCGTTAAAAGTAGGAACCAAAACGCAATTGTTCAAAATCAGGAAATTGGCATAACTGGCAGGCAATCGCAGCCCATCAAATTCCAAACGTTTTGGCATTGGTAAAACCACAATTACTGGTGATTTTCCGTTTTCTAGTTTGGCATTTTGCAAGCGTTTTAAATTGTCTTGTAACGGTTTGTAGTTGTTATCCGTTGGATCTGTTTCTACAATTGTCACAATGGTATCTTCATTTACAAATCGGCATAAATCATCAATATGACCGTGTGTATCGTCACCTTCAATTCCGTCACCTAACCAAATCACATTAGTAATTCCAAGGTATTCGTTGAAAACGGCTTCGTAATCTGCTTTGGTGAAATTTGGGTTCCGAACCTGAATATCCGGATGCATCAAGCACTCTTCTGAAGTTAGTAAAGTTCCTCTTCCGTTAGTATCAATTGCCCCACCTTCTACAATTACTGGTTTTCCTTTATACATGACTTGAGTCACAGGAATATTCAAGAATTCGCCCACTTTTGCAGGAACAAATTTGTCTAATTGAGTGTTCTTATATTTGGCCCAACCATTAAAATTAAAGTTTAAAGCTTCTCTTTCGTTTCCGTTTTTAACGATTATTGGACCCGAATCACGCATCCAACTTCTATTGGTTTTGTGAATGATGTACGAAACGTTAGTTAGTTCAACATGAGCTGTTTCCAGCATCGTATTGACTTTTTCTTTTTGGTTTTCATCGGCAACCACCAAAAAGACTTTTTCGAAAGTGGCTACTTTTTTAATAAATTCGACAAAAGCCCATTGAACCGCTTCGTATTTTCCCGGCCAATCCTTTCCATTGTGTGGAAAACACAGTAAAATTCCTTGTTGCTTTTCCCATTCGGCAGGAAACCTTCTATTATTTGTAGTCATACAGCGTTTCTAATTATAAAGACTGCAAATATAAACATTCAGCAGGATTTTAAAATAGTTGGCAACCATTCATTTTCGGACATTTCATAAATTTATAAGAATAGTTTTGGTAATGATTATATAATATTAAGTTAATTACCATTGATATAACGCTAACTATTTTTGATAAAACTAAAATCAAGAACAGTTATGAAAAAATATGGTGTTACAATACTAGCGGCAATTATGGTATTGTCAAGTTGTGAAAATGACTCTAATAAGGAGGAATCTCCTGAGTTGGTTGTAAATGAAAACGCTGCCACTTTCAAAGAAATTGGTTCCATTACTATTGGCGGCGCTGGAGCTGCTGAAATAAGTGCGTATGATGATGTTTCGAAAAAGTTATTTACGGTTAACAACAGTAATACAAACAGGATCGATGTTATTGATTTATCTAATCCGTCAAGCCCGGTTTTTCTGGCAAGTATCGATTTGACAACGTTTAATGGAACTTCAAATAGTGTAGCAACTTATAATGGCAAATTAGCGGTGGCATTGGAAGCAAAACCTAACAAGCAAGATGCCGGAAAAGTGGTCGTTTTTGATACGGCTAATTACAGTTTGATCAAAGAAATTACGGTTGGTGCTTTACCGGATATGATTACATTTTCTCCAGATGGAAATTTTATCATGACTGCTAATGAAGGAGAGCCAAATGATACGTATTCGATCGATCCGGACGGTTCTGTATCTATTATTGCCGTTGCTACTAATTATGCGGTTACGACTTTAAATTTCGGAAGTTTTAGCAATCAATTGAGTACGTTGAAAACTAAAGGATTCAGAATTGCAAGCCCAACTAATAATTTTGCCTCTGATATTGAACCGGAATACATCACGATTTCTGCTGATTCTAAAACGGCTTGGGTGACTTTACAGGAAAATAACGGAGTGGCTAAAATTGATTTGGCAACTAAAACAATTAAGAATATTTTTCCGTTAGGTTATAAAGACTACAATCTTGCCGAAAATGCTATCGATATCAACGATAAAGATGGAGGTGTTTTAGCTAATACATGGAAAGCCAAAGGAATGTTTCAACCGGATGCAATAACTAATTTTGAAATCAATAAAATTCCTTATTTTGTTACCGCAAATGAAGGAGATGCCAGAGAATATTCTGCTTTTGTAGATGTAAAAAGAATCAGCAGTTCTTCGGTTGTTCTGGATCCAATTGTATTTCCTAATGCTGCAGCTTTAAAAGCCGAGGCAAGTATGGGAAGGTTGAATATTAATACCAAAATGGGTGATACGGACGGCGATGGCGATTTTGATGAATTAGTTTCTTTTGGCGCCCGTTCTTTCTCAATTTGGAATGGAAACACAGGAGAAATAGTATTCGACAGTAAAAATGAATTAGACAAGAAAGCACAAGAATTGGGTATTTATGATGATACCAGAAGTGATGATAAGTCAGTAGAGCCAGAATCAGTTGTGGTGACTAAAATGGGCGATAAAACGATTCTTTTTGTTGGCTTGGAACGAGTGGATGCGGTTATGGTGTATGATGTTACGAATCCGGCTTCTCCAAAATTTTTACAGACTTTTAAAACGGGTGATGCGCCTGAAGGATTACTTTTTATTCCGGCTTCGAAAAGTCCTACCAAAAGAAGTTTAGTGGTGGTAAGTAGCGAAGGCGATGGTGTCGTTAAAATATTTCAACCCGATTTGAATTAGATTTTGACGTTTACTTTAAATAAAAATTCCTGCTTAGAATGATTTGAAGGCGATGGTGTCGTTAAAATATTTCAACCCGATTTGAATTAGATTTTGACGTTTACTTTAAATAAAAATCCCTGCTTAGAATGATTTCTTAGCAGGGATTTCTTAAATATGGAAAGACGACTTAATCAATCGCTCTTTTTGTAATATCTCCAAAAGCGTCTATTCTTCTGTCTCTGAAAAATGGCCAGTTCTGACGTACATTTTCCTGTAAATCTAAATCTACTTCGGCAATCAGGATTTCTTCTTTATCGTGTGAGGCTTGCGCCAAAATTTCGCCTTGTGGTCCCGCAATAAACGAAGATCCCCAAAACTGAATTCCCGCCGTATCTGGCAAGTATTGCTCCAAACCGATTCGATTTGCTGCAGCAACGTAAACGCCATTTGCAACCGCATGACCTTTCATAACACTCATCCATGCACCATGTTGGTTTACACCATATTCATCTTTTTCTGCTGGATGCCAACCAATTGCTGTTGGGTAAAACAACACTTCAGCACCTTGTAAAGCCGTTAAGCGAGCCGCTTCAGGATACCATTGATCCCAACAAATTAAGGTTCCTATTTTTCCTTTTTGAGTCGGAATAGTTTTAAAACCCAAATCACCAGGCGTAAAATAGAATTTTTCATAAAAATGTGGATCATCCGGAATATGCATTTTGCGGTACAATCCTGCTTCTGTACCATCTGTGTCAATTATGTATGCACTGTTATGGTAAATTCCTGCCATTCTTTTTTCGAAGAAAGGAACAATAATGACTACGCCTAACTCTTTTGCCAAAGCGCTAAAAGCAATAAACGAAGTGCTGTACAATGGTTCTGCCAAAGCAAAATTATCTACATCTTCGCTCTGACAAAAATAATGACTGCTGTATAATTCCGGCAACGAAATCACTTCGGCACCAAGGTTTGCGGCATCACGAACCCAACTGATACATTTTTTCAGGTTGTTTTCGGCAATGTCATTAAGATTCAATTGAATGACCGCTATTTTGTATTTCTTGTTTGGCATGACTAAAATTTTAGACTGCAAAAATAGTGAATTTTATAAAGAGTAGAAAATAGGGGTAATGCGTTTTTTAGGTTTTAAATTGTCTGTAGGCTTATTGTATTGGATTTTTAGGAATTACACTGAAGTTAAGAGAATTTGTCTAGCGGATATAAAGAACATTTAAAGTTGGATCAAGACTTTGAGCTAGAGAAAAATTAGTATAAAATTGGCATTAACAAAATCAGGAGGCTTTATTTTTGCATATTGTATTATAGCTAATAAAATTTGTTAAGTTTTGCTACGATACAGTAATTTATAATTCATTAAATTTTCACAATTATGACAGAAGAATTTCAAACCATTGATAAAGAAGAAATTGCTCTTCTTAAATTTCCGATAACAGATGTTCTTGACGATGTTGACGAAATAAAAACCAGAATAAGTGAGATCAATAGGGCACTAGCCTTGGGTAATTTAGAGCATTCAAAAATTAAAATTTTCTTCGAAGATAGCGAATCCAAAAAAATGGTAGACACCACCGTTTGGGGTGTTACAGACAAAAAAGTGATGTTAAAGCAAGGTGTGATGATTCCAATTCACAGAATATATAAGCTGTTTTAGCATATGGTATACATTAATTATTTGGAACGGTTATTTTAATCATTCACTATGATTACTATGATTTAAACAAGAAAAAACGTCTTTTTACTCTTTGCTTGCGCGCGAGTCCTGCTCGTAGTCTATTACAAATTTACAGTTGTTTTTTGTTAGAGTTCACGAGCTGGACTGTTGAACAAAGATTTTAATTTTCTATCGTTATGTATAAATTCGCTATTTCTTCTATGAAATTTTGTGGATGCGAGCCTACTAAATTTGTCAAAATAATTACTGAAACATTATCTTTTGGATAAATGTATAAGGCATTTCTATTACCGCCTAACGAAGCAATTACAGGGTTTTTAACTCTTGAAGAGGAATAAAAACCAATCGAACTTTGATCCAGAAAACCGTTTTCTTGGTATATTTCTCCATTATCTAATCGTATTGGAGTCCAAAGCGTATTTAGATTTTCGGCATTAATTAATTGATTACTTTGTAATGCGATTACCCACTGTGCCATTTCAGTTGCCGTTGAATATATTCCGCCGGCTGGAAACAAATTTGAAGGCATTGGTTGATAGACATTGGTTAGAATATTATTTCTAAAATAAGAATAGGGCTTTGCGGAGTGCTTAATTATGTTGTAAAAATCGCCTATTCCAGCTTTGATGGAATTCTTCATCTCCGCTTTTTTATACTGGTTTTCTGAAATGAATTTTTCAAATGATTGTCCGCTTATTTTTTCAATTAGCATTCCAAGTAGCAGGTAATTGGCTTGACTGTCTCTGAATTCTTTACCAGGTTTAAAAATAAGAGGCAATTCTTTTATTTTTTGCAATAAAGTTTCACTATTTTCGGATAACATATTTCCTTGTGAATCCCAAATTTCAGGTAGTCCCGATTGATGAGTCACGATTTGTTTTACGGTAATATTTTGCCATGTTTTGGGCAGCTTATTCAAATATTTTGAAATAGGTTCGTCAAGATTTAATTTGCCATTTTCGACTAATTGCATAATAGCAACTCCTGTAAATGCTTTAGTAATAGAATTTATGCTAAAAATAGTATGGCTATCAACTGCAATTGAATCTTCAACTGATGCTAAGCCGTAATAACCTGTTTTAACAATCACATTATCTTTGATAACTGCTAATTGCAAACCAACAATTCTATTTTTTTGCATCAGGTCTTTTATTGCACTATCCACTTTTTCAGCTTGAGAATAAGTAGAATTACAAACAGTAAAGTAGGCAAGGAGAAGCATTATTTTTTTCATGTATTATTTTGTTTTTTTGGTTAGTTTTAAATAGTCTGCGGATATTTCTTGTATGGAGTTCCTCTTGACGACTCCGAAGGCGGGAGGCTTTCGAGAGCGGGGGGAGGCTTCGTAGAGAGGGACAGTGGTTTGGTGGTTAAAATTTATTGTTGGTTTGTGTTTGTTAGTGTTCACGAGCGGGACGCTCGCACTAGCAGGGGCACAGTTTAAAAAACTCCGTAACGATAGAGGTATATCAGCGTTTTGATTTTTATTGGTTTACAACTTTTCTAAGTAATTCCGTTGGTTTGTCTTTGTTCAAATAAATACCTTTACTCTCCAAATCTTCAATTACCGAATTTTTGAATTCAAGTTTATTAATTAGGTGTTTGTGTCTAATGTCAAATATTTTAAATAAGTCATCCCAGGTCATTGCATAAATTTCGTAATTCCTAACAGCCTCAACTAAAAACCGTTTGCCTTTTCCTTTGTTAGATTCGTATTTGTCTTTAATCCAATCATCAACATTTTTCCCAACAAGTATTAATTTCCAGGTTCTTAACTCACTTATGAATTTAGGTTCATTTATTATGAACCTAATATATTCCTCTATTTGGTCAAACTGTGCTTTTCCAATTTCAACGCTTGGTCTTTTGAGTTCAACAATAATATTTTCTTCGATTGTATATTGGTCACTATTTGGGTCAGCTTTTTCAACTTGTCTTGCTATAAATATATCAGGTCTTTTAAGTTTATCTTTTGATTTTAACTTCTCTTTATTTTTCTTGCCGGATTCTATAAAATCTAAATAATTATTTAGAGAAGTTTCAAAATTTTTGTCAGCAGAAACTAAATGATATTGTTCTCCAAAAAGCCAATAATTATTTTCAATGACTTTTTGAATATGGTCTCTTTCATTAGTGAATTTTTCTAGCTCAAAAACCATTTGTTTTATAACGTTTACAACATTAAAACGTCCTTCTAATAAGTTAACTAGTTCGACAATACTTGAAATCTTAGTTTTTTTGAGAGTGTTAGAAAGTTCTTTTCTTTCTTCATCCGATAAGTCGGTTATATTTTCTAAAATGTCCAAAATATTTTCTCGCTGTTCTGTATCTAGAAGTAAGTTTAAAAATCCAACCAGCGTTTTACTTTGTGCTTGCCTTAAACCTAGGAAAATTTTTGGCTGAATACAATAAATTTCTTTTACAACATTTTCTAAATCCTTCTTTCTAATCTGATCGTAAGAATTATTTTTAAAGAGCGGGAAAATTTTATTTGTGTTATAATCATCAATTAATTTTTCAGCTTTTTTGTCTCTAATAAACAGTCTCTCTTCTTGAGAGATAAAATCGTTGAGAAATTCGATAAGATGTCTAAAAGTAATATCGCTTTGGTTGTTACCGTTTAAACCAAGAGTTGGTTGGTCAGATTTGGTAAATTTAAAATTATCAAAGTACTCAGATTTTATATATACCGAGTGATGAAAATCGACTGCTTTATTGTTAAAAGAAGTGTGTTTTCTTTCAACCTCTTTTTGTTCCTTGTTCAAAAAATAGTAATAGTATTTATCTCCTATGTTTTTATTCCATCTTATATAACTAATATAGAATATTTGCCCATTTATTATTTCCTCAAATTCTCTAAAATCTCCAATCGTATCCCAGTAGTCGAGGTCAACTCCATTAATTTTTATTTTATAATCACACTCCTTATTTAAGAAGAGAAACCATCCAAATTCACTTGCTAAATAATTTATAAAATCTTCACTTCCTAATAAATCGCCAGTCAATGAATGAAATGACTCAAAATGAACTTTTGTTCCTGTTTTTTTGCTTATTGAAACTATATTTTCGGAAGTTTGGAAATCTTGTAATTTTTCTTTTGAAATAGTGATATTATACTTCAAAAAATCTGAATTTTCACTTTTAAATGTGGTTTCCCAAATTGCTTTATTACAAAAGTTAGTAAATGAAAATCGTCCTTTACCAGCTTTTCCTTTTACAAAACCATTTTGGTCGAATGTTTTAGTTTTCTGAGAATCCATAAACTGACCAAAAGTATCTTCTATTTTGATGAGATTAATTCCAGAACCATTATCGGAAATAGAAAACGAATTAATATAACCTACAGCATTAGAATCATAGTTTATTTCAATCATTGTAGCATTAGCATCAAATCCATTCCAAACATATTCGGCTATTGCCTTTTTGAAATCTGATGGTAATCCACTTTGCTCAATGCTTTTGGTCGTTATTTTTGCTGTATGTTTTTTCATTAGATATTCGTTTGGTAAGATTGTGGTTAACTCCTAAATACTATTACTATGCAATATCAAATTCACACCCATAACGGTTTATTATTGTGCTATAGAAATCTTATTTTTTTTAGCTAAGATATACATATTTACATTAAATTAGTAAGAATAAGAGTCTCTTTTTTTAGGCCCTAGAATAGTTGTTATTAAAACAATACGCAATTTTTTAGCCGCGATGGGAGCAAGTATCCTTTTTATAAATGCAACTCGAGAGGGTTGCGTTTATAAAAAAATATAACGGACCGCGGGACAATTCGTCTTGAAAAAACAAAGTCGCCTGCTCCTAAAAAAGAATGGCACAAAAAAACACCAGCCTTTCGACTGATGTTCAAAATATTTTAAAATATGTTACAGCTAAAGTGTATTGAATTGTTGCTTACTTTTTGCCAATTATCTTTTTGAACAGGTTTACCAATCCTAAAACAATTCCACCGATTAGAAGTCCGATTAAAAATTCGGTTACGATGGAGGGTAATTGGGGTAAAATACCGTGTAAAAAATCGATGTTGTGTACAAATATGCCTCCTGCCACTAATATCAAGGCAATAGTTCCTATTACGGATAAACTTTTGATGACTTTTGGCAGCGCTTGAACCAGAATATTACCTACCGTTTTTGTAAAACTTCGTTCTTTAGTACTAAGCTTAATCAGTTTTAAACCGACTTCATCCATGCGGACAATTAGGGCTACAATACCGTAAACACCCACCGTTGCTATTATTGCAATGATGGAAACAACAATAATTTGTGATGTAATGGGTTTCCCTATTACGGTGCCCAGCGCAATAATTACGATTTCTACTGATAAAATAAAATCGGTTACGATGGCTGATTTTATTTTTTCTTTTTCATAGGCTAAAATTTTTTCTTCAGTCAACGGTTCCAATGAAATTTCGTGCTTTGCATGTTCATGAGGAAAGAAGTATTCGTAAATTTTTTCGGCGCCTTCGTAGGCCAAATAAAGTCCGCCAAGGACTAAAATTATAATAACGGCTACCGGTAAAAAAGCACTCAACAGAAAAGCTATGGGTAAAATGATTAATTTATTTAGGAAAGAACCTTTAGTAATTGCCCATAATACGGGAAGTTCTCTTGATGAAATAAATCCGGAAGCTTTTTCGGCATTTACGGCTAAATCATCGCCTAAAATCCCAGCCGTTTTTTTGGCTGCAATTTTACTCATTACCGCAACATCATCCATAATTGCTGCTATATCATCTAATAGTGCGAAAAAACCTGATGCCATTTTGATTGTTTTAGAAAGTGCGTTGATTTTGGTATTATTTTCCCAAAATTTGATCAACACATTTTGTTTATTTAATGATGCGAATTTAATATTTTTTTGGTTTACTCAATTTATAAATGCAAAATTTCTCTTCTAGCCCTGATGGGAGCAAGTATCCTTTCCAGTCCTGAACTTGTTTCAGGATCCTGAAACAAGTTTAGGACTGGAAAGATACTGCGGACAGCGGGACAACTCGTGATGAAAAAACGGAAAGTCCTGCTCCTTAAAAATGAAAAACAGTAGGATTTTGGTTTAATTTTTTTGTGGAACGTTTCTTAATTTACTATTTTCAAACTTCGTACCTTTGCGCTTTAGAAATTGAAAGAAAATGATTGAAATAGGAAAATACAATACGCTTACCATTTTACGAGATACCAAAGTGGGTTTGTTTCTGGGGAATCCAGAAAAAGATCCGGAAGGAATACATGATATTCTTTTGCCTAACAAATACGTGCCAAACGAATTTGAAATAGGGGAGGAACTTATCGTTTTTGTGTATTTGGACCACGAAGAAAGACCCGTTGCCACCACATTAGAACCGTATATATTATTGAATGAATTTGCACTTTTGCGTGTGAATTATACTAATCAGATTGGTGCTTTTATGGATTGGGGAATGGAAAAGGATATTTTGGTTCCGTTTAAAGAGCAGGCGCGTCCTATGGAAAAAGGGAAACGTTACTTGGTGTACCTCTATATGGACGAAAAAACCAATCGTTTGGTTGCTTCAAGTAAATTAAATCAGTTTTTAAAAAATGACCACCTAACAGTTGAAAAAGGGGAAGAGGTAGATTTAATCGTTTCCCATATCACTGAATTAGGAATTAACGTTATCATCAACGAAAAGTACAAAGGTTTAATGTACAAAGATGAGGTGTATGATGATGCGATTCGTACGGGAGACCGCATGCGAGGGTATATCAAAATGATTCGTCCCGATAACAAAATTGATGTGTCATTGCAAGTTCAAGGATATCAAAGTATCGAACCCAATGCAGAGATAATTCTGGACGAGCTAAGAGCCAGCAGAGGATTCTTGCGTTTGACTGATAATTCGCATCCGGAAGACATTAAAACGGTTTTGAAGATGAGTAAGAAAACTTTCAAGAAAGCAATTGGCGCTTTGTATCGAGAGAAATTAATAGAAATCAAAGAGGACGGAATTTACTTGGTTAAGGAATAAAGGAGTACTAATACACTTTTTAATATTAATTATTTTTCAAATTAAGAGATTAAGAAAATTAAGTTCTAAAGTAAATCCTTAATGCAACTTAATTTCTTAATGGTTTTATAAAAAGACAGAAAGGTTATAAAATTTTCAGCGTATTAAAAAAAAAGAAAGACTAATCGTAACGGTTAGTCTTTCTCTTTTTACTAGTGTTTCATAAATTTAAAACAGTAGTAAAATAATCTAAAATTCATTATTAAAGTATTTTTATCCACTTGAAAATTTAATAGTATAAAACTATTGGCATGTTGAATAAAGTTCCATTTGCTTTAATAAATGAGGGTTTGTCTTTAAATGTCCAAACATTTGCTTCGTAGCATCTATTCAATTTTACATAAAAGCCGTTGGTTTTGTATTTTTCAGAAGATTATTTCTCTTAACAATTTTGTTTTGCTCAACATAGGTGATGAGCGAGAAAGGTAATCTGTAATTTAACCGTAGGTGTAAATTTTATTTTCCTGGTATTGGGGCAAATGGTTGTACCATTAACTCTTTAATCGGGGCTTTAAAAATATTTTTATAAGTTATTACCGTAGAAAAAGGAGCGACAACATTTTTAATTGTGTTCAATACATTCTTTTTTTAGGTTAATAATTCAGTGAAAAAAATGCTAAATCAGATTAAAATAATACGTACAACATTGATTAGCAATCATTAAAATTAATGATTATTTTGATTAAGGGCTAATGTTTCCTGTTTTTATTTTGGTTTTTTAACATTTTTTGCTTATTTTATCAGAGAATGATTACCGTGACCTTATTTGAAATAGAATAGATAGTATGCGAAAAATAATTTAATTTTACAGTAAATAATTTAAACGGATTGACATGGATTGGATTACTGCCAAAGAATACGAAGATATCACTTATAAGAAATGCAATGGTGTTGCCAGAATCGCTTTCAACAGACCGGATGTACGCAATGCTTTTCGTCCTAAGACGACTGCTGAATTGTATAATGCTTTTTACGATGCGCAAGAAGATACTTCAATAGGAGTAGTTCTATTGTCTGCCGAAGGGCCATCGTCTAAGGACGGCATTTATTCTTTTTGTAGTGGAGGCGACCAAAACGCGCGCGGTCATCAAGGATATGTGGGTGAAGATGGACAGCATCGTTTGAATATTTTAGAAGTACAACGATTAATCCGTTTTATGCCAAAAGTGGTCATTGCTGTAGTTCCTGGTTGGGCTGTAGGTGGTGGACATAGTTTGCATGTGGTTTGCGATCTGACTTTGGCCAGTAAGGAACACGCTATTTTCAAGCAAACTGATGCTGATGTTACCAGTTTTGACGGAGGTTACGGATCTGCCTATTTAGCAAAAATGGTGGGACAGAAAAAAGCAAGAGAGATTTTCTTCCTTGGACGCAATTATTCTGCTCAGGAAGCTATGGATATGGGAATGGTAAATGCCGTTATTCCGCATGACGAATTAGAAGATACGGCTTTCGAATGGGCACAGGAAATTTTGCAAAAATCACCAATGGCTATCAAAATGCTGAAATTCGCTATGAACCTTACCGATGATGGTATGGTTGGGCAGCAGGTTTTTGCCGGCGAAGCTACACGTCTTGCTTATATGACGGAAGAAGCGAAAGAAGGTAGAAATGCATTTTTGGAGAAAAGAAAACCAAATTTTGAAAAAAAATGGTTGCCATAGTTTAATGATCAGTTTTCAGTCTCAATGTTCAGTATTCAGTTTTCAGTCGCAATATTCAGATAACAGAAAGCATTATAACTTAGCGCCTTTGTGGCTTTGTGGCAAAAAAATATAGCGCCTTTGTGGCAAAAAAAATAGTCTAAATGGAGAATTTTACAAACGAAACTATAGATACGAGTCAGCTTCCAAAATTTGAGGAAGTACAGTTTACGGCTTTGCATCCTAATTATTGGAAAGTAACTTTGATAAATTGTTTTATTTCCATTCTTTTTTTATGTTTTGGTGTACTGTTAGCATTGACTTTTATCGATGAATTGTCGGGGTTCGAATCCCAACTGATCAGTTTAACTCTTGTATTAATAGTTTTGATTTTGTTGTTTTCCCGTATTGCTTTCCGCAAAAAAAGATTTGCTTTCAGGAACCACGATGTGCTTTTCAGACATGGAATAATTGCTACAAATACAATTGTAATCCCTTATAATAGAATACAACATGTGGCTTTGCATGAAGGATTTGTTTCACGTTATTTTGGTTTGGCCAAAATTGAAATTTTCACGGCTGGAGGAAGTTCAAGCGATATCGAAATTCCCGGTATCGAAAAAGAACAAGCCGAAAACATCAAGCAGTTGTTGATGGGTAAAATACAAAAACAACTTTAATGAGTACTGATTTCAGTCAACCGCAACGTCAGTCTGTGGTTGGGATTTTCGTACTATTTTTTTATACGCTGCAGCAATATGCAAGAGCGTTATGGCCTATTATTGTAATTTGGATTTTCAAGTTTGATCAAGTTAATAAAACATACCTTTTGCTCGGAACGATTCTTACGGTTGTTGTTATTGGCGTAGTTTCGTATTTGAGATATTTGAATTTCACTTTCTTTTTAGATAACGAAAATGAAGAATTTGTAATCACCGAAGGAGTATTTAATAAAACTAAAACGGCGATTCAACTCCATAAAATCCAACAAGTAAATATAAACCAGTCTTTTGTTCAAAGATTAATTGGCGTTTACGAATTGGATGTAGATACAGCCGGATCCAATAAAAAAGAAGGTGCTATTAAAGCGATTTCGCATGAATTGGCATTGGAATTGAAATCTCGTTTGTTAGAAAATGAAGTTAAAAAAAGTATCAGCGAAACCGAGGAATTTCCCTTTCAAAAATCAATTGAAAAACCAACTGAAGAAGAACATCCTTTTATAAAAATAAGTTTCTTGAGCTTGTTGAAAATAGGAATCACCTCTAACTACGGGAGAAGCATTTCGCTATTGTTGGTATTTTTCATCACGGTTTCAGATTACATTAAAAAAATCACAGGAAGAGATGTTTTGAATGATAAAAACATTGAAAATTATGTTGATAAGAATTTTGTTATTCAAACCTTTTTTATCTTTATTTTATTGTTATTGGCGACTGTTTTAGCAATCAATTTGGTCCGAATTGTTTTCAAATATTATGATTATAAAATTACAAGACAGAAAGGTTCTTTATTGCTTTCTTTTGGATTATTAAATACAAAAAGCACTATTATAAAGCCAGAGAAGGTCCAAATTACAACCGTTACCAGTAATTATTTTCAAAAGAAAATGAGTATTCTGGAACTGAAAATCAGGCAAGCCACAAGCGGCGAAAAAGAAGAGCGCAAATCAGCAATCGAAATTCCGGGTTGCAGTGCATCAGAAAGTGATGCGATATTAAAGTTGTTGTTTCGAAAAATTCCCAAGAAAGGGGTGATGTTAAAACCTAATTTTCGTAAGCTTGGCTTTTCTCTTTTCGTATCAATAGGATTACCTTTGTCTGGATTTGCTGCATTTGGATATTGGGTTATGCCTATAGTTTTTAATTATAGTTATTTAGTGCCGATTTACATTATTTTAGTTGGGTTAGTTCAGTTTTTTAAATTCAAAAATAACAGACTCTTTATTGATGATCATTTTATAATCAAGCAAAGTGGCGCTTGGGATATTAGCAATGAAATAATTGAACCGACTAAAATTCAGGCAATTACAACATCACAGCTTTTTTGGCATAAAAATTTGGATATAGGTTCGGTAACTTTACATACTGCAGGTGGTGAAATCTCTTTCCAATTGGGTAATTTTACAACAATAAGACAATATGTCAACCTTTGGTTGTACGAAATAGAAACTTCCAATAGTAATTGGATGTAAATAAAATAGTTTGAAGTTTAAGGTTTCTAGTTGTTGTTACGACAACCCTTAGACTTTAACTCTTAAACTTTAAAAAGAAGATATGAAACACTGGATTCAAGCCGCACGATTAAGAACATTGCCATTATCAGTATCCGGGATTATTGTAGGTAGCATGTATGCATTAGCAAACCCGACCGATAACGTGCTTACGCCAACAGAGGTATTTAACTGGAGATTGTTTGGCTTTGCCATATTAACTACATTAGGATTGCAAATACTATCTAATTTTGCCAATGATTACGGCGATGGCATGAAAGGAACGGATAATGAAGATCGAGTTGGGCCAAAACGCGCCATACAAAGCGGTGTAATTTCTCCTCAAGCCATGAAACGTGCTATAATAATAACTTCATTGCTGACATTGCTCTCCGCAATATTATTGATTTATTATGCATTTGCAGATACGAATATCTGGTATTCTTTATTCTTTTTAGCATTGGGACTTTTATCTATTGTTTCGGCAATTCGTTATACAGTAGGAAATACAGCCTATGGATACCGTGGATATGGTGACATATTTGTCTTCGTATTTTTTGGTTTAGTAAGTACCTTGGGAGTTAATTTTCTTTATTCAAAACAATTTGATTTTGTCTTGCTTTTACCTGCAAGTGCCATTGGATTATTGAGTGTGGGAGTCTTGAATTTGAATAATATGCGAGATGAAGCTTCGGACAGAAAATCAAATAAAAACACAATCGTAGTAAAAATTGGTGCAGCCAAAGCCAAAAAATATCATTATTTTTTGGTGATTACGGCAATGGTTTTGGTAGTTGTTTTTGCATTAATAAGTCATTTTCACTTTGATCAATATTTGTTTTTATTGGCTTATATCCCTTTAACTAAACATTTAATTAATGTATATAAGAATCAATTTCCTAAGGCATTAGATCCTGAATTAAAAAAACTGGCATTAAGCACTTTTGCACTTTCTATATTATTAGCCTTGTGTATGATTTTCTTTTTTTCAGATTTGTTAGTGAATAATTCATAAAGCAAATAATATCAAAAATAAATTTCAATTTTTCAAATAAAATTTTTCAAATGAAAATAACATTTTACGGTCATGCCTCTTTGGGAATCGAAGTGAGCGGCAAGCACATTTTAGTTGATCCTTATATATCCGCAAATCCTAAAGCTGCCCATATCGACATTAATACCCTGAAAGCGGATTATATTTTGGTAACGCATGCACACGGAGATCATATTCTGGACGTGGAAGCAATTGCTAAAAGAACCAATGCAGTAATCGTTTCTAATGCTGAGATTGCAGGTCATTATGGTCAAAAAGGGTTTCAATCTCACCCAATGAATCATGGTGGAAGCTGGAATTTCGATTTTGGGAAACTGAAATATGTAAATGCGATTCATTCCAGTTCATTTCCTGACGGCAGCTACGGCGGAAATCCCGGCGGTTTTGTAATCGAAGGCGAACATAAAAACATCTATATCGCTGGAGATACCGCGCTTTCTATGGATATGAAACTCATTCCCATGCGTACCAAGCTTGACTTAGCAATTTTGCCAATAGGTGATAACTTCACGATGGACGTCGAAGATGCTATTATTGCTTCTGATTTTGTGGACTGCGATAAAATTTTAGGCTATCATCATGACACTTTCGGTTATATTGAAATCGATCATGAAGCCGCCATTCGCAAATTTTTCGATAAAGGAAAAGATTTGATGTTACTGGAAATAGGGAGTTCTATAGACTTGTAATGTCATTGCGAATTTTTCGAAGCAATCTCCTGCTATCCGCTTGTATCTTTACTTGCTAAAGAACGCAAGTAAAGGATGCCGCTTCTATCAGGGCTAGGGCTTTCGTTGACTCGATACCTTCTGAACTTTGCGAATCCCGATGCTTCGGGATTGTGAGTCTTTTGTTTAAATTTTAGATCAATCATGCAAAATAAATATTTCATTTTTTTTATACTGTTTCTAATTTCAACAAGTACCGTTTTTTCTCAAAAAGACGGCTATTGGGATAAAGCACGTGCTACAACCGAAGAAATTACCGTTTCTGCGAGAGATAGAATTATTATTAAAACCCAAGATTTCCCCATTGGAACTACCGAAGTAGTCTACAGAATTACACTTTTGGATAAAAACCAGCAAATGGCGGGCAGTTTAGTATCGGTTTTAAAAGCTATTCCAGATCCAACAGGAATTAGTCAAGGTTCTGCCGGAGCCGTTTTTATCTTGTCTAAAATTTCGGGGGATGATAAGTGTAAATATGCAGTTTTTTCTAGTGCAGGCTTAGCTACAAAATACAAAACAGACGGAAAAACGGATGACGCTTGTTTGGTTCAAGATACTCCAGTAAGCAAAGATGCCAAGCGACTTTCTGCAGAGAAATCGGGTTGTATGAAATTGAATCCAGGAAATTTATGGTTTGGTTTTGAAAGTAAGAACTGGATTATGAATCAAAAAATTATCCTTGAAGTCGTGCCGTGGGTCGATAGCAAACTTAGTCGCGGATGGACTACAGGAAACAAGAAACAAATCATTGATCAATGTAAAACATCAAATTTGGCTCAAAAAATGACCAATTCAGATGATTTTTGTGTTTGCATTCTGGATAAAATACAGGCAAAATATAAATTCAATGAATTTCAAAAACTGTTGCCAATGGAGCGATCTAAAGCTTTTAAAGATTTTGGGACCAGTTGTTTTGGCGAAACAAGTCTTTCTAAAGGAGTTTATGAAGATTTACGTAAACAAGCTGCTTTATTGCTAAAACAAGGAAAAAAAGGGGAAGCAATCGCGAAATTGGCCACCATAATCAATGACGGAAAAGCAACAGCCTTAGATTACAATGCGATAGGGAATAATTATCTTCTAACCAAACAATACGGTAAAGCGATTAAATTCCTAAGAGAAGGCGAGAAGCTTGATGATTCGGAATTATTGATAAAACTGAATTTGGCGCATGCCTATTTATTGAATAATAATTATTCTTCAGCCAAAGCCATTTATAAGGAATATCAATCTCAAAATGTTACCGATAGTTTGGGTTGGAATGAAAGAGTAAGGCAAGATTTCGCTGCTTTTAAAAAGGCAGGAATAATTTCCAATGACTTTGAAAGAGTTTTGAAGTTGATTGATAAATAGATTTGTATTGTCAATCTATATAGTAAAGTTAAACGAACATAATTAGATTAAGTAAAATACACTGTTTTGTCATTCCGACGAAGGAGGAATCTCATTGATTACTCTATTTAATGAGATTCCTCCTTCGTCGGCATGACAATTAGCCTTATAATCTCAAATGTATTCCATTGTGTAAATTAAAAATAACTCATAATTCATAATTTCTTGAAAGCAACTTACCACAAATACATTCTAAATTTCAAACGACCGTCAGGAACTTCCCGTGGCGTTATGACCGAAAAAGAAACTTGGTTTATTGTCTTGGAGCAAGATGGTAAAAAAGGGATAGGCGAGTGCGGAATTCTTCGTGGATTGAGTGTTGATGATCGGCCGGATTATGAAGAAAAATTGCAATGGACCTGCGACAATATTCACTTAGGAAAAGACTTGCTTTGGGAGGCTTTACTGGAGTTTCCTTCGATACAGTTTGGAGTCGAAATGGCGTTCCGGTCTTTAGTGAGTGAAACCCCTTTTTTACTCTTTCCTTCGGACTTTACAAATGGTATAAAATCGATACTGATAAACGGCTTAGTTTGGATGGGCAAGGAGTCGTTTATGAAGGAGCAAATAGAGGAAAAACTGGCTCAGGGTTTCCGATGCATTAAACTTAAAATTGGAGCTATTGATTTCAACAAAGAATTGCAGTTATTGCGTTTTATTCGGGAGCATTTCACTCCGGAACAGGTCGAAATACGGGTCGATGCGAACGGTGCTTTTGATAAAAATAAAGCTTTAGATAAATTATTACAACTTACTGAATTTAAATTACATAGTATAGAGCAACCAATACAAAAAAATCATACTGACAGGATGGCAGAACTGTGTAAAATCACTCCTTTTCCAATTGCAATAGACGAAGAGCTGATTGGTGTGTTTACTTTGGAAAAAAAAGAACAATTATTAGAGAAAATCAAGCCACAATACATCATTTTGAAGCCTAGCTTTGTAGGTGGTTTTCGAGGAACACAGGAATGGATTTCATTGGCTGAAAAGCACAAAATCGGGTGGTGGATTACCTCTGCTTTGGAGAGTAATATTGGTCTGAATGCAATCGCACAATGGACTTTTTTGCAACACAATTCGATGCCTCAAGGTTTGGGGACAGGAGCACTTTATACTAATAATTTTGATTGCCCGTTACAAGTTTCACAAGGACAATTATGTTATAAAAAAGAGTTGGATTGGAAGTTTGATTTTGAGTTGTTGATGTGATTATTTCTTAGCTTCTTTTTGTTCCCCATCGCCCAATAATATGGATAGTGATTTTAAACTATGTGTTCGATCTGCAATCAGTTTTACGATGCTGATGAAAGGTATGAATAGAATCATTCCCGCAGCACCCCACAAAATGCCGCCTACAATTACCATTACAATAATGACAAGTGTGTTTATTTTTAAACGGCTTCCAACGGCAAAAGGAAATATAACATAAGCTTCCAGTATTTGTACAATAGAAAATACAAGTACAACTCCTAAAGGATACCAAATGGAATTGTAGGTTATCCACGAAACTGCAATTGGCAGGAGCGAGGATATCATTATGCCTACGTAAGGTATAAATGTCAGTATAGAAGCGATAAAACCGAAAAGAAAAGGATGTGGCACCCCAATGATCAACAGTCCAATACTGTTTAAAATACCAACAATAAGATATACCACCAACATTCCCTTAATGAAATCATAATAAGCATGAATCGTTTCGACAAGGATTTCATGTATGGTATTTTTTCTTTCAGCTGGAAAAATATCATATAATGCATTTGATAAAAGTTGGCGATTGTACAGTATAAGCGCTGAAAAAACAGGTATTATTAAAAGGATAAAAAAGGATTCAGATATCGAATAGGCTGTATTTCGTAACAATGAAAAAGCCTCAGAGCCGGAGTTATCGATGGTTTTTCTAATAAATTCTAATTGTTTTTCATTGCTTATGTTGAAGCGTTCTGTGATAAAAACACTCATTTGAGTGGCTGCATCCATAAGTTTTGTTTGTAGCAAATGCCATTCATGTAAAAATTCCATCAATTGTGTTATGAGCAAATAAATAACTGCTCCTGCCAATAGTGTGACAAAAAAAAGGGAAATAATAATTGCCGTTCCTTTATTTGTTCCTTTTTTCTCCATCCATTTGCATATTGGATACAGAATAAAACTAATGAGCAATGAAAAACTTAAAGGAATAAAAAGCGTTTTTCCGAAGTAAAGTATTAATGAAGTAAATACGATTAACTGAAGAATTTCAAGAACCGAAAACGTTCTTTTGGAAGTAATTGGGTTGGGTATATTTGGAAATGGCACCATACTTTTATCGTATTATAACTTCTATTTCTGCCCTAAATTTAATAAAGGTTCCTGTAAGCAATAGGAGTAATAAAAGTACAATTTTTAAACCGATTAGGTGTTTTTAACGATACTTATATGTCTAAAATATTTATTATAAGGCTAATAGCCTTCTGTGGTAATTGATTTGACCTAAATGATAGGCTAGGTGCGTTGTTAAATGAATCAAAAAGAATTCAGTTGTCATTTTTGTTTCAAAAACCAAAAGCGGATATTCGTTTTGTAACATTTTATCTGTTAAAGAACTAAGTGTGATGTCGACAACAGATTTGGTTTCTTCAATTTTATTTAATAATTCAGATTTGGGAACATCTTTCGTTGAAAATTCAAGCGCTCTGTTTCTCACATAGTTTGTATTTCCAAGTTCAGCTCCAATATAGGCATTAAGATTTCCTATCAAATGTAAACAAAGATTTCCAGCTGAATTAGCAATGCCTTTTTCGATGTGCCAAATGTCATTTTCATTTTCATATAACTCAATTTCCTGTGTAAGTCTATTCAAGTCTCTGTTAAAAAGTGTTTTTAAAACTTCAATTAGCATCTTTATTCTCTTTATATTTTTTCAACGCAAACAATGCTTGTTCATTAACTTTTTTATGAAAAAAGCCAGTCCATCCAAGTAAATAACCTTTAATTCCGAAAGCCTGCTTGGACCATTTCCAAATATCAAAATCATCAGTATGTTTAATAATTAATCCATCTTTAAACTGGAATTGGGCATTAATAGCATTAACCACTTTTCTATTAGTTTTGCTAAAGTTATAAGTAGCAATCCATATTAATGAACCAATATATTCAGTCGCTTTTACTTCGGAAAATTCAATTTTTAGTTCTCCTTTAGTTTTTTTAATCAACATTTTCCACATATTGCAAACATCATTTCCTTTCAATAAACCAAAGGCAGGGTCACGAAACTGTATGTCAGCATGATAGCATTCGCACATTGTTGCGGCATCGGCATTTGCAAAAGCAGTATAAAATTTGATTAAGGTTTTCTCGTTTTCGTCCATATTAACATAATAATGAGTAGTAAAAATAGTAATATTTTTGTTAAAATTCACCTTTTTTTATTTTATGCAGTTAATTTTAAAGGTTTAATTTGTAGAATTTTAAATAGTAATGGATGCAAAAGATTTAATTTTTCATTAGAAATTAGATCTAATTTAAAATTTTGCATAAAAAAAGGATAGACTTTTAAGTTTCTATCCTTTCAGGTAATCAATACAAATATTAACTAAATAATCAACTAAATTACTTTACAGGAATGATATCAATTATAACTGTTCGGTTATAAAAACGTTCCTCTGGAGTTTTGTTTTCAAAAGGAGATTTATTTTCATCTTCTCCAAATCCGTTAACTTCAAATTTCACATCATTTCTACCGGCTTTAGATAAAGCACTTGCAAGAATACCTTTAACATCATTAGCACGAGCTAAAGATAAATCTATATTATGAGCTTCCTCACCAATAATATCAGTGTGACCATGAATGATAACAGTTGCTCCAACTGGAATTTTAGGAGTTACAATATCAGTCAGGTATTTTTCATAGATAGCGATCGCTTTAGATTTATTAAATTCATAAATAATGCTATATCTGATACCTTCTTCAATTTTTGCAGGTGTCCAAAGTACAACATGCATAGTGGTTTCTTTTTCTATAATTTTACCACTTTTAGTTTGACCAACCATTTTCACTTTAAAGTCTCCTTCTGGTTTGTCTCCTAAAATTGATTTTCCAGAAATACTTGCTACATCTTCACTATAAGGTCCAAAAGATTGTACTTTTCCTTGTTCATCCGTCATTTGTACGGACCATGAAGATAAAGATTCTTTAGCTCCTTTGTTTTCTATAGTAACATAACTTTCTAATGGTGCTACTTGTAATGCATTAATCACTACAGGTTTCATTTGTGCATCAGGTCCGCTTTGAAATTCCATCAATAAATCAGGAGAGCTACTTTCTATAGAAACTCTACGATCTCCTTCACGAAGAAGTTCAAGTTCTAATGTTCCTCCTGGTTGTTCAGATGGGATATTTGGTTTGTTTTGACCTTTAGTTGTAATTCTAGAAGAACTAATAGCAAATACATTTACCAAATAAGTTTTGATTGATTCTGCCATTGCAACTCCGTCTTCAGGACCTTTTTCTGATGAACCCACCAAAGTAATTGTTGCTGAAGGATTTTTTTGCATACGGTCTCCAAGAATGTTTAGAACGTTATAATAAACAATCATCTGACGTTTTGAACGATCCGATAAAGTTTTTGGCGCAAATACTTCCAATTGGTCTTCTTTGAAATCTTTAACCTGATCTTTGTTTAATAAAACATAACGATTTGGTATTTCAGTAGATCCAGTATTGAAGAATACATAGTTTCTAAGTGGGAAAATTTCAGTCATTCTTCTTTCTCCCGGAACATTGCTAGGAGAGTTTACAGAAAATTGAACTTCACCATCTTTTACCAGATCAGTAGACTCTTGGATATTTTGTCCTTGTCCAAATTTTAATGCTACACCAGCTCTTACAGTAGTGTTATTCCATGTTTCAGTTGAACGTGGGTTTTGACCAAAATAAGGTTGGAAAGAAACAAAAGGAGACAATACAAATTGTGTCTTGTTGCTGTCTGATGAAAGTGGGATATCGTATCCTGCCCCAATTTGCATTGAAATAATCGTTTTATTGATATTATCAAAATCACCTTTCACTGCTGGACTTACCGCTTGGTCAGGAAAAGCTGGGTTAACACCTAACTGGTAAGTAAATGATTTATCCATGTTAAAAGCCAAACGTGGACCTCCATATAAATAAAAGTCATTTTTAAACGGTGCAAAACGTAAACTAGGTTCTACGGTAATGTAGCTAAGTTTTGTAGATAAATCTGCCGGGCAGTCACATGCAGTAACCACTTGGTCAAATTCACCTTTGCGGCTATCATAACCCGCTTGTAACATAACTCCCCATCTTGAATCAGCGGGACGATATTCTAAAAGTGGTGCAATGAATAGTCCAGCGCCAAATCCATCATGAAATGTTTTTGGAGAAGTGAAACTAGCATTCATTTGTTGCGTAGAACCACGGTAGAAATTGAAGTTTGCTCCACCTGCTACTCCAAAAAACCAAGATGGTTTTGTGTATTTAACTGGCAGCGTTTCTTGTGCTTGAACTGCTGTTTGAAAGCTTAACAACGACAAAGCAATTAGCGCAACGCTTTTGATAGTTAGCTTATTAGGAGACAATGAAATACATGATGTCTCATTATAAATATTTTTTGATTTCATTTTTGTATATTTTATTATTAGATTTTATTTAAATGAATCCCGCCCGAAGACGGGATATAATTATTTGGTTTTAAACCAAGCTATCTTGTATCTAATTACTGGATGTTAATAACAGTATTTACCATCGTAACTGAAGCAACTATTGAAATGGCTTTACCATTTAATGTAGTTACAGCAGCATTTGTACTATTTGCAGGATTAGATAATGTTATTCCAGATTCAGCTGCGATAGTTCCAACCATAACTCCACCACCTGCGTAGTTAATTACTGCCGTTTCTTTTACATACCAATATACGTTTTTAGCTAAAGCTCCACCTGTCAATTTTACACTTACCGGCGCTACTCCTCCCACTGTTAACGATGATCCTGCTTGGAAAATCCAAACATCAGTTGCATTACCGTTAAGTGTTAAATCCCCACTTGTAATCTTAATTGTGCTAGCAGAAGTGTAAATACCTGGAGCTAAAATCTGTCCACCAAGATCCGCAGTACCAAGGACTGCACCTCCTGGTTTTGAAGCTGGAGAAATACTATTAAAAAGTGCTAGTGCTGTATTATAATCAGGATTTGCAGCTGTACCAACTATAATTCCTCCATTTGCAAGCCCTTCATTAAGAGGTGTAACGGTGTAATCGATGTTATTTGGAACATCGTGAAATCCTGTTACTTTAGTTGCAGCAGCGGTTGTACTAATACTTCCACCGTTAATTCTTGTAAATAATCCTTGATTAGTTATTCCGGCACTTCCTCCGAAAACTCCTAAAGTTGAACCACCAACTGGTATAGAAGTTGTAACACCTGTAGAAAAGCTCCATACCTTGGCAATTGCCATTGGCACACCTACCTCATTTTTAGCTGCTATAGATATAGTAGCAGTATATGTTTTTCCAGCTAGTAATAAAGAATTAGGCTTGAATGAAGCAGTTAATCCAGAATAGGTAACTACACCAGCAATATTATTATTTAAATCATCTTTTACTGTAAATGTTGTAGCAGGATCAACTAAGGTTGCCGGATCCATAGCCATGTTAAATAGTGCAGTAATTATTTTATTTAATGGAACATTAGTTGCAAGCGGTGCAGGGTTAGTGCTAACAACATTAGGCGCTACACCAGTTGTGAATTTCCATACATATTCTGATTGCAAAGCATTACCCGCTAAATCTTTAGCTGTGGTTTTGATTCTTCCCGTGTATTCTGTATTAGCCAGAAGTAGAGTGTTTGGGGAAAATGTAGCAACAAGACCTGAATAAGTAACAAGACCGTTTATTTTTGTACCGCCCGTTTCTACTGTGAATGATGTCGTAGCTGGAACAATAAAGGTTTCTGGATCCATTTCCTCATTAAAGGTAGCTGAAATTTTTTGGTTCAAAGGAACAGCAGTAGCTCCAGAAGTAGGAATTGTTGATTCTACAACTGGACATACTCCAACAGTTTCTACGAAATCATCACCGGCGCAGCCAGAAAAGAATGCAATAAACACAATTGCAAGGGTTAAAAGTAAATTTTTTGTTTTCATTATAATTAATTTTAGGTTAAGAAATTTTCTACAACAAAGATTGATTAGTTGTAGTCTAAATCTATTATACAATAAAAAAAACACCTTGTAAAATTCACTTATTTAAAATCCACATAAATCCACTAAAGCACTGTTAATAAGTGTTTTATATTTATTTATTGTTTTTATAGACAATTGGGTATTAAGAAATCTAAAAAAAATCTAAAAAAAAACTTAAAATTTAGTTCAAAATTCGTTTGTTTTTTTCTGGAAAAAGAGATCTGTAATAGTAAAGAACGTAATTGGGGTATTGTTTTTAATTGTCATACGGAGCGTGTAAAAACAATAATAATCTTCAAATAGAAAGAATAATATTAAAAAAGCAGCGGTATTTATCATTGTAAATTTGTAATCCGGAAGTAAAAATAAAGTGAGTAAAATGAAGTAATACAAATAATACTGCACAAAAAATGAAATTATAATTCCTCATTTGGGATTATATTTCAGACCTTAAATATAATTGAAGTTATTCTATGAATTGATTTTACCCTTTTTTCCTAATTCGGAAATAAATGAGGTAAGTTCTTTTGTGAAGCCATCTAAAGCTAAAGCAGATTGTTTAATATAATCTAAGTATTCGATTAGTTCTGCTGGAGAATTTGTATTTTGATCGAGGAGTTGAGACAGCCCTATAATATTTGTAATGGGTTGTCGAACTCGATGTGAGGTCATAAACATCATTTTTTCAAGTCCTATTATGTATTCTTTTTGATATCCTTGCGCTTTCTCGAGTTCCTTATTTGCAAAGAGGTATTCTTCGGCTCTTTTTTCTTTTTCTTGATTTTGATACGCCAGCTCAACATTGGCAATTATTAATTCCTCAGCTCGTTTTTCCTTCTCGTCATTTTGAAAAACAAGTTCTTTATTTGCAATTATTAATTCCTCAGCTCGTTTTTCTTTTTCGTCATTTTGAATTGCAAGCTGTCTGTTTGCGATATTCAGCTCTGCTGTTTGAATCGCTCTTTCTCTGTTTTTAAAAGCAAGTTTTTTATTTGCAATTATTAGCTCACCAGCTCTTTTTTCCTTTTCGATGTTTTGAAAACTGAGTTCTTTATTTGCAACAATAAATTCTGCAGCTCTTTTTTCTTTTTCTTCATTTTGAAAAATAAACTGTCTACTTGCAATATTTAACTCCGCGATTTGAATCGCTATTTCACAATTTTTGAAGGATAGTTTTTTATTAAGAAGTATTATTTCGGAAGCTCTCTTTTCTTTCTCCAGGTTCTGAAAGTCAAGTTCTTTTTTTGAATTAACCAATTCAGCTGTAAGTTTTGCTATTTCTTGGTTTTTATGCCCGAGTTCATTATTGAAGTTATCTAATTGTATTGCCTGTTTTTCTTTCTCTTTATTTTGAAAAGAAAGGCTTTTATTGTAATAAATTAAATCAATTTTTTTTGGGGGAATCATCACTTTCTATTCAAAATTTTTAATTAAATAAAACTTAGAGAGACAATTTTTGAATCTTGGTTGTTGCAATTTTTTAACGGTAACCTATTTAATAAACAATTCGTAAGATTTTTAAAAAATAATCAGAAGAATTGAACTATTTAGCATGATATGCTATTCCGGCAATTCGTTCGATTTTAAAGGATCGGTGCGCTTAGAAACTAAGTTTGTGATGGCAAATTGTAACACGTTACCTAATATTATTTTGAATGGATTGTGACTTGATCTTACGATTACTTTTTTGGTAATGTAGCCTGTTGCCATGCCAATAACATTACTGAGTAAATTTCCTTTTAAGTCAGGCGATGTTGTCATTTCTGAGAAGACTCTTTTTATAATGTTTAAAGGCTTTAAACTATCATAAGTTACTTCAAATTGTTCTTTGAGTATCCTTAATTCTTGTCTCTGTCTGTATTCTAATAAAGCGATGGTCTCCTTTAAAGTATCAGTTTCGTTCCTCTTTTTCATATTAACTTTTTTTCAACATTTTTGTAATTATGAAATTACTCACGGGTACTTTAATCCATTGATCTTTAAAGTTATTTATCAAAATAGCTAAAATAAAATAAGCGCTGGCAACTACAAAATAACCATAATAGGTTTTACCGAGTAATTCGCCTATCCATATAGAAAGTCCAATATTGACCAATAGGGCAATCATGGCAGCAACAATAAAAACGGTTAATCTTGATAATAGGGAGGATAAAACATCGGCAGATTTATCAATAACATTTAGTTTTGTTAATTCTACAGTTGTTCTGGTGTAATCCTCTGCTTTTTCAAAAAGCATTTCTATTGTTGTTGCCTGGTTGTCCATGATTTTAATTTTAAGCTTATTTGCATTATGAAATTTTGGTAATCAAATAGAATTAAATATTCGAATTTTTTATTTCATTTTTAAAATCATCAAATTTTGTTTTTCCTTCCGCTTTAGCATCGTCAAATTTTGATTTCCCATCCGCTTTAGCTTCATCAAACATTGATTTTCCTTGTGATATTAAATTTTCTCCTTCTTTCCAAATTTTCTCATATTTGTTTGTCATGGTTCCTAATAATGTATCTAATTTGTCTTTCAACTCATCAGCATAATCATTGCTTTTATCCATAATTCTTTTTCTTGTTTTGTCTCCTTTTTCAGGTGCAAATAAGATTCCTAATAATGCTCCGGCGGCAACACCACCTAAAATACCTAATACTACTTTATCTGTTTTCATAATTAATTTTTTTAATGTTTGTATGCTTTTTTTTATAAGCTCCTTCCTTGAATAAGTCTCAATATTATTGCTATAACTGCAATAACGAGTAGGATATGTATAATTGATCCCGCACTGTATGCAAAGAATCCAATTGCCCAAAAAATGATTAAAATTACTGCGATTGTGTAAAGAAGATTGCTCATGATTTCTATTTTTTAATTGTTAATTTTAATTATTACTTAAATTTAAAAAATTTAATTGACTGTATTGCAGTATTTTATATATTTTTTAAATTTATTTATGATTTTGTCCTAGTTAAATGAGAAAGCACCATAAATACTCAACACACTATTTTTAGCGTCAGGATAAGTCTGGTTTGTTGTCGAATTTTCTTTTCCAACTTTTGTAAGTCCGTAATTGTATCTTACACCAAAACTAACCGTTTCTAAATCTATCCCAAGACCAGCTGCAACCCCAGCATCAATTTTATTGAAATCATCCGTGTCTATATTGTCTTGGAAATTATAAGTTCCAGATTCGTTTGTAGTTTTGCCACTAATTAAATAACCGGCATAAGGACCTACTTGTACATTAAAGTTTTTTGTAACATTGGCAACTAACATAACCGGTACTTCAATATAATTCAATTTGAATTTTGCAGTTCCATTAACTGGAGTACTATAAGCAACTTCAGCACCTTTTCCTGTGTAATAAATTTCCGGTTGAATAGAAATGGAATTCGTTACAGGTACCTTAGCATATAAACCAATATTAAAACCAGTTAATACATTTTCGTCATCTGCATTGTCTGTATATAAATTAGAGAAGTTAACGCCTCCTTTTAAACCAAATTTTGTAACGTTACTTTGTGCGGTAGCATTTGTGTAACCCATAAAAGTCAATACTAATGACGCTAAAATAATTTTTGAATTTTTCATTTAATTTATTTTTAATGTGTTTTTGTTATGATACAAAGGTGGTTACGATTAAGGAGAAAAGAGTTACAAAACTTTTTGTAAAACTTATATTATTCACACCTAAGGATCAAGAAAAATATCGTGTCGCAAGTATTAAAAAGAGTTTTTGCCACAGATTAGAAGAATTAAAAAGATTTTTAAAGCTACGTGACGAATTAATCTGTGCTAATCTGTGAAATCTGTGGCAAAGAAATTTAGAGCTTTATTAAAATACGACATTAAATTTTGTCCATTACTTAATCAATTTTTTGTAGGTTTAAAAAGCAAGATTTATTTTTTTTTAATTCTTAAGCATAAAAAAGGCGAGTTAAAAAACTCGCCTTTAAAAATAATGCTGTAAATTACTTTTTATTGTCAACTGCCATGTCTTTCAGAGCTTGACTAAGTTGATCCATATCATGATTGTATTCTTTTTTGAATGATTCCCAGTCATCACTGGTGTCATTTTTATAACTATCAACCTTAATTTTGATCTGTTTGTTTTTTTGTTCCAGTTCATCAATTTTTTTAGCATACATAGCATCCATTGAATTTCCTGTGTTTTTCATTTTAACTTTCAATTCAGCTATTCGGCTTTCATTTTCAGTTATTCTTACATTAGTTTCCGCTTTGAATTTTTTCCACTCTTCTGCAGTTGCTTCTTTTTTTGCCACCATTAATTCTTCTGCGGCATCCGCCATGTCTTCTCGAGCATCCGCCACTTTATCTTTAGCCATTTCTTCTTTTTTAGTAGAAGTTTGGCATCCTGTTAATACTGTTGCAGTCAGTAAGGTTGTTATGGCTAGTGTGTAAATTGTTTTTTTCATTTTCTAAAATTTAAAGATTTGTTTTTATGAGGTTATTAAGTAAGAATTGATTTCGTTCTAACAGGTGTTAATTCGAACCAAGATATTTTAGGTAGTTAAATTGTTGAATAATGATAAACTGTCATATAATAAAAGAGTTATTAAACAGTCAAACTATCATTATGATATTTTTTAAAGTCCTTCAATGATTTTAATTAATTCTTCTCTGGTTTTACCCAGTTTCTTTTGAAGTTTTGCAATCATTTCTTCTTTTGTTCCATCCTTAAACAACATATCATTATCAGTCAAAGCAGCGAATTTTTGTTTTAATTTATTTTTTTGTTCATCCCAATTCCCTTTTGATTCTTCCGTGTTCATTTTGATATATTTATATCACGAAAAAATATTCATGATTTTACAAATTTCGCTGAAACACCAGTAAAATGGCTTATAGAATTTAACTCAAAATTTATATCATTCACACATTAGTAATGAAAAAAAAATTTTATGTAGGAAAAAAATAAATTATTTACCTTCAATTTCTTCATCTATTCCTTCAATTTCCTCATTCACTTCTTTAATTTTTTCAGCAAGTTCACTATATTCTTTAGAAAGTTCGGTTATTTCTCGTTCAGTTTTTGCTTCAACGTTCATTACCGCATTGCTAGCTGTATCGTGAGATGATACGAGTTCATTAATTTTTAGATGCAATGAGGCTGAAAATTTATTAAATGATTTTTGAATAATGAATAAACTTAAAAAAGTGGTTCCAAAAATAATATCCCCAATTATTTGATGCTGATCTTGTGTAGAGAAAAAACTATTTGTCCACCAGAATAATACTAAACACAATGCAATTAGAAATGTGATCGGATTGCCAAGAATACTTGTTGCTACAGAAGTGAGTTTTTCAAAAACACTTTCTAAATGACTGTATATTTTAACCATGAATTATAAGTTTAGGTGTTTAATTTTAAAATTATAAAACCAAGTATCGTATAATAATCGATTTTATTAGTTCGGCAAATTTATAGATTGACTTTTATAATTTGCTTGCTTCTTAAAATAAAATTAACTTTTTATCTTTTATAATTGTATTATTTTGGACTATATTTTTTTAATATTGAATCCAAAGAATTATAATAATCCTGTAAGATTTTAATATTTATTTCAGGATTTTTGATATCAGGAATAGTTACAGGCATTTCTTCTAAATACTTGGATAATTCAGGATATTCCGTATTAATTTTCATTGTAATTTTTAGAATTGCTTCTTCGATTTCCTTTTCTGTTTTCATGATAATTAATTTTTTGTTTTTAAATGTAACTATTTAATAATAAAGCGATAGTGTGTTTTAAAAGTGAGCAAACGCTTCCGACTACTTTTTTTATAATTATGAATTTATATTTGTAAAAAAAAAACACTCAATTTATAAAAAAAATTAAGTGTTTTTAAACAGAACTATTAATGCTTTTTTTAAAAAGCAGTAGTTCCTAAATCAGTTGTATTACCCGTGGTCACTACAATAGTACTTTTGGTAACAGGCAACAAAGGTAATACCGGAGTAATAGTTACGTTATAGGTTCCTGAAGGAAGTCCCATAACTAAAAATTCTCCAGTTAAACTTACGTTTGTTGAATATGATAAATTTGTAAGAACATCAACAGCTGTTACTACAGCTAAACTACCTACTGGAGTAATTTTACCTTTTATGTTACCACTTATGGCCGCTTGAATTGTTCTAACGACAGGTTTTAATTTATAAGTTCCATTTCCTGTATTCACAATCGATTTGTTCGCATCAAAATCAAGTAAAACACTATACAAAATGCCTTGTTCAAGTGTTTGGTGTACTTGAAGTTTCAATCCTGATTGTTCAGCACTTGGAGTACTCAAAGGATAACTTACATTGTCAACCACTACTGTATTGTTTGATCCAAGTATAAGTCTGATTTGCGCTACCTTAGAAATTTGTAAGGTATCAGTGGCAATAAGTGTACTTGCGCCGTTAGTAAAATCAAGTAGGTTATAAATTCCCTTCTTTACATTCAACGTTAGCGTTTCTCCACCATCACCAGTTACTTCTACACCAATTAAGTCAATATTCACTTTTTGATATGGTCCCGGAGCATCAGTCAATCTCACAGCATAAGGATAACTTGAAGCTGTTTCATCGTTGTTATTACATGAAGTCATAATAATTCCCAATACGAAGAAAGATAGGATAATTTTCATTTTTTTCATTTTCATTTGTTTTTTAATAGTTATAAAATACTTTATAGTATTTAGTAAAGATAATAGTAACGGGAAAGGATTTGTTACATAACTTTAGTATAATGTTATAGGATTCACACCCAGAAAATACCGTATATTATGCCTTTTCCTTATCTCAAAATTTTTCCTTTACCATGCGGTCTTTTTTGACATGCAAAGCTGTTAATTGTTTTTCTACTGCTTCCATCATTGCCGGAGGTCCGCAGAGATAAAATAATTCATCAGTTCCTTTTTGATTGGTTTTAATGAAATTTTCATTGATTTGACCATGCTCATATCCAACACGTTTCTCTTCTGATAGAATGTTAATGAAATTATGGCCTAATAACGCTTTAAATTCATCTTCTAATATTATATCATCTTTGGTTTTATTGGAAAAAATAAGTTTGTTATTCCCAATTTTGTTTATCGATTTTAGATGTCTGAAAATTGATATAAAAGGGGTAACGCCCGCTCCGCCTGCTATAAATATACCTTCCCCTTTGTATGAAATATAACCAAAGACCTCATGTAAAATTAACTCATCATCTTTTTTTAATTTTAAAAGTTCGTTCGTAACTCCTTTATGCGATGGGTATGTTTTTATAGTGAATTCAAGATAGTCATCCTGTGGTAGACAAGTGAAGGTAAAAGGTCTTTTTTTACTTTTCCACCCAACTTTATTAATTGATAACTCTGTGGCTTGTCCTGATGAAAAGGTGTAAAATTCTGGTTTGTTGGTTACAATTTGCAATACATCATGTGTGACGTTTTTTATAGATTTTATTTTTACGATATGTTTTTCCATGACCGATTAATTTTAATGTTACATTTTGGCAACCTTTTATTTAATAAATTATTTTTTAACTGCAGCTGCGCTATCTTCAGCCATCTTCATAGCCTTTTTCAGTTCTTCTTCTTCTTGATTGTCTAATTCTTCCTGTTTTTTATCTTCGGCTTTTTCCTTTTTCTTAAAATAACCTCTCAATAAAAAATTATGTTTTGCAGCTTCCGTAATTTCGGTAAATCCTTTGGTAGTTTCCTGAATGTTTTTCATCGTAGAGTCTACCATTTTTCCCATTTTCTGATCCGTCACTAATTTAGATAAAGCGCCATTTCCTTTATTCATTTTAGTGGTGAATGAAGCGAATTCATTGGAGCTGCTTTCCAGGTTCAACAGTGATTTTTTTATACTGCCGGCCATTTCTTTATCCGTCATTAATTTTGATAAAGTTCCGTTTCCATTGTTCATGTCGTACGTAAATTGAGCAAGCTGTGCAGTTATAATTCCTGCATTGTCGACGCTTTTTTTAACGCTACCCATTATATCTTGCATGTCTATTGGTATTTTGGACGCAATTACATCATTATCATTAACAATTTTATTCGATGCAATTCCAGGAGAGATCGTCAATACCTTATCGCCCATTAATCCGTCAGAACCAATACTTGCAGTTGCGTCAGTTTTTATAAATTTTCGTACTTCATCTTTTATTACAAAGACCACCACCACAGAGGAGTCGGTTATTAGCTGAATGTCACTTACTGTACCAATATTAATTCCGGCAAAACGCACATTATTTCCTATTTCAAGACCACTTACGCTTTTGAAATTAGATTTTAAATGAAATGTTGAACCGAAAAGATTTTGCTGCTTTCCAATAAAATATATAGTACTAACAAACAGGACTAACCCAATTATTACAAACATTCCCAATTTCCATTGGAACCCAGATTCTTTATTCATAATTTTATATTTTTAGTGTTATTTTAATTTTTAAATAAAAAAAGAACGCACCCATTCGTCGTCACTTTTCTCTAATTCTTCATAACTGCCTTCAGCATGAATTATTCCGTCTTTCAAAATCATCAATCGGTCGGCAGTATGTTTTGCACACGCCATATCATGAGTAATAATGATAGAAGACGTTTTATTTTTTTTCTGTATTTCCAATATTAGTTCGCTTATTTCCCTTGATGTTATCGTGTCTAATCCTGTAGTAGGTTCGTCATACAATAGTATTTCAGGTTTAAGAATAAGCGTGCGTGCAAGTCCAATCCTTTTACGCATTCCGCCGGATAATTCCGAAGGCATTTTATCTATAGCCTCAGCCAAGCCAACACTTTCTAACACTTCTAGGATTTGAGATTCTAAATCTTCTGGAGATAGATCAGGTACATGTCGTTTTAAAGTAAAACCAAGGTTCTCCCTAACGCTCATCGAGTCATATAAAGCTGCATTTTGAAAAAGAAACCCAATTCTCACCCTAATTTCATTAAGCTGAGTATTATCCAGTTTGGTTATATCCGTATCAAAAACTTTTATTTCGCCTTTATCCGCAATCACCAATCCCACTATACATTTTATAGTTATTGATTTTCCTGATCCTGATTTTCCTAGGATTACTAAGTTTTCTCCTTTATTTACAACTAAGTTGACTCCTTTCAGCACTTCGTTTTTCCCGAACGATTTATGCAAGCCTACAATTTCTATTATTGAAGTTTTGCTATCGGGCAGGGCAGGGGCATCTATATTTTTTTTCTCCTGTATCATTTTAAAAGAATAAATCAGTTATTTGTACCGCCAACATATCAATAATGAATATAGTCAATGAAGCAGTTACTACGGCGGAGTTTGCTGCTAAACCAACACTTTCAGTGCCATTTGCGGCAGTAAATCCTTTATAGCAGCCAATCATTCCAATAAAAAAACCAAAGAAAAATGTTTTAATTGTTGCTGGTACAATATCTAAAAACGCCAGCGATTCAAAAACTTGAGAAATATAACGGGTCAGGTTAATGTCATTGTGCATATTCACGCCAATAAATCCTCCAAAGATCCCAATAGCATCTGCAAATATTACTAAAATAGGAATCATAAGTGTAGTGGCTAAAATTCTTGTAACTACTAGGTATTTAAAAGGATTAATAGCTGCTACTTCCATAGCATCAATTTGTTCGGTTACTTTCATGGAGCCTAATTCGGCCCCAATACCGGAAGAAACTTTCCCTGCGCAAATTAGGGCTGTAATAACCGGAGCAATCTCTCTTATTAGAGAAAGTGCAACCATTCCCGGCAACCAGGATTCAGCTCCAAATTTTGCCAATGTTGGTCTGGATTGTAATGTAAGTACCAATCCCATTATAAAGCCCGTAATTGCCACTAATGGTAGTGATTTATATCCAATTATATAACACTGCTTAACGAACTCTTTGAATTCATAAGGTGGCTTAAAAACTTCTTTGAAAAAGCGAGCCGTAAACAGCGAAACTTTACCAACATCGTCAAAAATATTCTTTAAATAAATAATCAAAATAGTATATTTATTGGTTAGTGAATTATAAATTATTAATACGTTATCTTATAAAAGTATGAAAGAAAGTATTCCCATTTGTATATGCGGAAAGTCTTTTAAACCTGACTACAACTTGTAATTTAACTGTATTGAAATAGTACTAATTTATTGATAATTATTAAATTAGCTCCTTTAGGGGTAATCGGAATAGATAAAAGATTAATTAGATAAAAGGTAATTAATGTTAATAACACATCCAGTAAAAGGGGAAGGAAGAGTGTATTTTGAAAAATAAAATTAATCACCAGAAAACAAATAGTAAAGCAAATCGTGTATCGCTTTCTTAGCTCGTTAAGGCTGCCTTTAATTGATTTTTCTGTATTCATATATTTGCGCTGTAAAGATGTTTACGAAATCTAAAATTTCAACAGGCAAATATCATTATGATTACAAACTTATGATTTACATAATTTTTGTTAAATGTTTCATTATTCACAGAGTTAAAGCATCATTTCTAACAATTAAATAGCTATTAATCATTTTTTATTGCTTGATACAATGAGAACAATACCCCCAACAGCTAATACTATTCCAACAATTGGAGACCAATTTATCGGATGATTTACCTCTTTATTTACTTGAATTGGACCAAAGTCTACCACTTTTTCAGTAGTTACATAGTTGAATCCAGTGTACGCCATCATAATTATTCCTATTACGACCATTCCTATTCCTAAATTTTTTAATTGCATATTTTATTGTTTTTAAGAGAAATTTTTTTAAAAAAATTAAGCATGCGAAAAATATTCTTGTACAAAAGCGTGCTGTTGATTCTCGTTCATTTTATCGGTGTTTTTTATTTCGAATTTTATTTTAAGAAAACGAATATCTTCACTTAAAAGGTCAAAAAACTCGATTTTTGCATCAGCAGGACCAAAAAGTATTACTTGTTCATAATCTTTTATCGCTTCACTCAGTTTCATATAATAATCTAAAAGAATTTTCTTCTTTTTATTACGTATTTGACTTTCACTTTTAGACAAATTTTCGTCTTTCACTTCATTTGTCAGTTTTGATTCAATGGTTTTTATTTCAAAATGCTTATTCGTAAATTCCATTAAATGGGCAATGGAGTGATCCATCCATATACCTAATCTTTTTCTCCTTTTCATGATGATTTTCTAAAATATTAAATCATAAATAAACTATTTATAATCGTTTAATTGCAATAGTCTAAAGTTCAGGCATTTGAATCTAAAAATGTTATAAAACTTTCTGTTAAATTTATATAATTCACAGGTTTTTAAATTTATAATCACAATTCTTAACAAATAATTTTCTTCAGAAAATGCAGCAGAACCAAGAAAATTTAGCATTAGAAACGGTCCAGATACATTTTTCATTTTATTCCATAATACACCAAAAATCATAAGCGATCTTACGTTTTCAATAAGTGCTACTGACGGGTTAAAATCAATTAATATGTTTTACATTTAATGAAGGAAATTTTATAGATGTATTTTGATTTATAATAGCGATCGGAATGTTTTTTTCTATTCTTTTTAAAGATTTTTCCAATACTAATCTTGCCATCAAATAACTTACCGTTGATTCGGCACCCTGATTTAGATTTACATAATCCTCTTCTAATCCGTCATAGCACCCCCCAGTACAAGGATTATAAATAATCTGGTGTAAATGATTGTTTCCCAAAAACCAATTAAATGCTGTTACCATTTTTTCAAAATATTCTTCGTTTTTAAAGACAGCATCAAATTTATGTAATGCAAGAATTGTATACGCCACATCGATGGGTTGCTCACCACCTATAGGACTTGGAGCTAATATATTTTCTTTTTTCAGCCATCCTTTATTAGAAATTACTTGAATTCTGTTTTCTATAAAAATTTTAGAAAGAAGAAAGTCAAAGGATGTTTTTGCAATTTTCTTATAAATTAGCTCACCTGTGGCTAACCAAGCACAAAGCATCGCTTCTGGTAAAATACTGTTGCCATAAGTAAGATAACTTTCAAACCAATTCCATTCCTCATCTGCTTCGTGTTTGTACATTTGTACCAACCTGTTGGCAAGTGTTTTAATTATAGAAATGTTTTGTTGTGACACGCTTTTTGTATTGTAGTAATATACTCCTTTGATTATGAAAGCCATTGCTCGTGTGGAGTGAAATTCAAAAACATTTACTAGTGCACTTTCCATGGTAAGAGCCGCATCTTTAGCTAACTCTTCGGGAAGAATGCTGCTTATTGAATTTAGATAGCCCAAAGCCCAAATAGCTCTTCCATTTGAATCTTCTAAGTTTGTTTTGTAGTTTTGTTTTGTGAAATTATATTCTTCATTTATATAATTTAGAAAATATCCATGGGGTTGCAAACAATATTTTATAAAATCGAAATAGATTTGGATGTATTTTAAATCATTATAATCCTTTGTCAATTCATATTGCTGACACATTGCTACCATGGCTCTGGCATTGTCATCTAAAGTATATCCGGAATCAATATCCGGTTGATTGATGATTGAAAATTGAATCATTCCAAAATGAGTTGTTAGCTTTATAATGTGATCCAGATTAACAATAGGAATTTTATATTGTAAGGAGATCTTTTCTTCTCCAACTTTCTCAAATAACATGGCATGAGCAATTGCTGAATTCTCCCAAGCGGTAGGAGCAATTCTATGCAAACCGTTTGAACCCATGTTTTTTCTCGACTGCTCATCAAGTAATAGCCTATTTGTTTCTTTAGCTAATTGTTTCGAATTGTTAAAATCAATAATAATTCCTGCATTATTTTTTAATATTTCACAGGCATGGGGAATAGGCGTTGAAATAATTGGGCAACCGCAACTAATAGCATACGAAAAGGTTCCGCTTACAGCTTGATTTGGATCGTTTGAAGTAAATAAGTAAATATCAGTAAGTTGTAAAAATTCTAATAATTCCGATAGCGGTAAAAAACAGTTTATAAAACGAACATTTTCCTGAAGCTGTAAGTTTTCGATTTTGGCTTCTAACATTAAACGGTATTTTTCTCCTTCTTCTTTTGCTACTGAAGGATGCGTTTTCCCTATAATTAGAAATAGTACCTCTTTATTCTTTTTTACTATTTCAGGCAATGCTTCTAAAGTAGTTTCAATACTTTTTCCAGAGCTTAATAATCCAAATGTCGAAAGTATTTTTTTTCCTTCTAATTTGTATTTGATTTTTAATTCCTCCTTATCAGAATGAGGAACTAAATGGGTTCCGTGCTGAATTATTGTAATTTTATCTTTTGTTACACCATAATCTCTGACTAATAGCTCCGCAGCTGAATTCGTCATTACAATTAAAGAATGTGCTTCTCGTGCTATTTCTTGAACATTTGCTTGCAATGATGGATTAGGCCTTGGTAGTACGGTATGAAAAACAATGATAACAGGTTTTTGAAGTGTTTTTATAAATTGTTTTAAATCAGCTTCATTGTTTTTAAATAATCCAAATTCATGCTGTATCAAAACCATTTGCAACTTGATATTAGTATTAATTTGATTTGCTAAACTGACAAAGGCATTCGGATGGTCTGTATTAAGGATGTACTTTATCGCATCATTATAAGTATGCTGCTCATGATCAGATTCCAAAGGACAAATTTTTATTTTAAAAGAATTCTTGAATTTATTGTGCAATGCTTTAATTAAATCTTGAGAATAAGTTGCAATACCGCACTCGCGAGGAGGATAGGTTGTCACAAATAAAATTTCAGGCAACTCCTTTTTTGTGTCTGGATACAGTAAATTATTTAACTTATTCCCATAAGTTTTCTTTGAAATACTTATAGATTGTAAATTTTGACGTTTAACGATTATTTTATTTAGCATGATCTATGGTGTTTAGCATTAATTCTTTTAGTAATTCTGATTGATTAAGAGAGGCACAGCCAACACGCTCATCTGCGGCACCATAATAGATATAGAGCGTATCACCAAATAAAGCCGTACCGGATGGGAAGCATACATTATTTACTTCTCCATTTAATTCCCAACTTAGTTCAGGTTTAAACAGTGGATAGGGCAATCGCGCAATTTCTTTCTGTGGATCGTGTAAGTCGAGTAACGATGCGCAGGCGGAATAAACAAAACCCTTTATGGTATCCTCTACGCCGTGATATATCAATAGCCAACCAAATTCCGTTTCAATAGGAGGGCAGCCTCCGCCTGTATAGCTGGACTCATGGTTGTATTGTGGTGCTAAAACAATTGTATCTTCAAAACCAATAAAATAATTTTCCCAGAATTCAGGTGTGAGTTCCACAATTTCATTTACTGCAACAACGATTTGTATGTCAGGTTTTATTCGATGCAAAAAATAAAGCATTCCATTAATTCTTCTTGGAAAAAAAATTAAATTTTTATCCCAAAGCAGTACTTTTCCACCGTCTTTTTTTTGAACGCCTCTCTGCCGATTATAACGAAAGTATTTTTCACTTTTTGGTTCATCAGATTCAGTGAGATCAACAAACTTTTTATACGTTATTTGTGCCACGATGATTCCTTGTTTTTCCCATTCGATTAAATTTTTTGATAAAGCCAAAGCACCTAAAGCATTTATACCATCATAAGCGGTATAACTAAGATAATATAAATCATCGATTTTCACAATACGCGGATCTTCAACGCCATGCGATTCATAATCAAATTCAGAAATGATAATAGGAGTGTTATTTCGATTTTCAACGGTAAGTGGCCCGTCTAATTTACTGTAGCCAATACTCGAAAAATTCCCGTTGCTTACCGCTCTATAAAAGAGATGTACATTATTACCTTCTTTTATCGATGCAGGATTTAGGACGCCTTCATTTTCAAAATCGAGTAGTGTTTTTTGAATTATAATTCCTTCTTTTTTAACTGCTATCATGACAAATGTTGTGAGAAAAATTTAATTTTTTTTAAGCGAAAATTTAATTTTGAATGATAAATACTAAGGATATAAAGGTCGATTTCTTATACTCCGGATGTGTTATATAAATTTTTAAATTAGTTATACTATTTACAGTTTTAAATAGAAAGGCTGTTTTGCCTTCACGAAAAATTAAGATTTGAATTACTGGTACAAAAAAAGGCTGTTGTCACCAACAGCCCTCATCCAAAAAAATCAACATAATCTTTTTCTTGTTTCCAATTAAAAAACGTCTGATTAAAAAAGTGTAAATATCGATTTTGGATAAATAAAGGAATTACAAAACTTTTATAATTAGTTAAATACTTCACAGACACTGATGAAAGTAATTTTCACCATTTTGGATACTAATGTTTTTTTTAGATAAAAAAAGGCTGTTGATATCAACAGCCTTTCAAACCTAAACCCAAAAAAACTCAACTTAATTATTATTTTATAAGAAGCTTCAATCCTTATACTTCTGTTTTTAAGAAATTTGTATACATAACCTTGTATTTAGAAAATTTCAGAATCTACGGTTTCATTTAATTTTTCAAAATCTACTTTTTCTAAGCCAATTTCGGCTGATAAGTTATCTTCTTCGATTGGCCTTGAGGAGCTTACTTTACCAACTCTACAATTGCTTGGAGATCTGGTTTCCAATTTTTTTTCTAATATTTCCATTTTGTAGTAAATTTAATAGGATTTTTAATTAGCTTAGATATCTCCTTAGAACCCATGCCATTGTCTCATGTTGCTCCATTAATCCGGTCATAAAATCGGCAGTTCCAGAATCTTTATTTTCATTAGCACATAAATCAATATCTTTTCGCAATTGGACAATCACGGTCTCATGATCATCTAACAATTCTTTTTTCATTTCTTTTGGAGAAGGATAATGATTTGGAGATTCTTTAAGGATGGTCAGTTCAGAGAACTCTTTCATTGTACCAATAGTTTTTCCACCAAGTTTGCTGATGCGTTCCGCAATTTCATCAATTGATTCTTCCAATTGTCTGTATTGACCTTCAAATAATTTGTGAAGTTCCATAAAATTCTCGCCGGCAACATTCCAATGAAATTTTCTTAATTTAATATACAATGTCATTTCATTGGCTAAAATAGAGGAAAGAAATGCGTTGCTTTTTTGTAAGTGACTTTCTGTAATTCCTATTTGTGGTTTCATAATTCTTTGTTTTTATTTTGTTATTTTTTTTAAAATATATTAGCCTTTAACAATCATTTTACCAGTGTTTTCGCCTTTAAATAATCCCAGCAATGCTTTAGGCAATTGATCAAAGCCATTTTCAATTGTTTCAGTAAATTTTATTTTTCCATCTTTCACCCACTCGGCTAAATGCTTAATTCCTTGGGGAAACTCGTCCTGAAAATTACTTACGATAAAGCCTTGCATCAGCACACTTCTGGTTAGTAACATTGGTTGTAAACGAGGTCCCACAGGTGTTTCAGTACTGTTGTATAACGCAATCTGTCCGCATAATGCGATTCTGGCATTAAAATTTATATTTGCAATAACCGCATCAGAGATTTCACCACCTACATTATCGAAATAAATGTCTACTCCGTTTGGACATAAATCTGCAATTGCTTTTTTCATGTCTTTAGTGGTTTTGTAATTAATGGTTTCATCAAAACCGAATTCAGTTTTCAATAATTGAGTTTTCTCATCAGAACCGGCTATTCCAATAACCCTGCATCCTTGAATTTTTGCTATTTGTCCTACCACAACTCCTACAGCTCCGGCAGCTCCTGATACGATCACTGTTTCTCCTGATTTTGGTTTGCAAATATTCATTAAACCAAAATAAGCGGTAAGTCCTGTCATTCCTAAAACACCTAAATAATAACTCGCTGGTGCAATAGAAGTATCAATTTTTTTCAAATCTTTTTCTGAAGCGATGCATTTTTCTTTCCAGGGTAACGTTCCTAAGACAATATCACCCGTTTTTAAATTATCAGATTTACTGCCCAATACTTTTGCAATGACACCACCCTGAATAGGCTGATCGATATCAAAAGGAGGAGTGTAAGATTTGGCATCATTCATCCGGCCTCGCATATAGGGATCAACGGAATAATACATTCCTTCCAATAAAACTTCACCATTTTTAAGTTCACTCACATCGACCGTTTCTAACCTAAAATTGTCAAGAGTAGGAGAACCTTTTGGCCTTGATGCCAACACTATTTGCTTTGTTTTCATTACTTTTTTATTAAACTATTAAATTCTAAAAAGGGTCAGAAAGACCGCTTACGCGAATGAGTTTCTTATTTACAAATTCTTGAATTCCCAATTCCGACAATTCTCTGCCATAACCGGAGCCTTTAGTTCCTCCAAAAGGTAGATTTGCTTTAGTCCCGGTTGGATGATTAATGAACACCATTCCGGCATCAATTTTGTCAGCAACACGTTGTCCTCGTTCTATATCGTGAGTAAATACCGAACAACCTAACCCAAAACTGGAATCATTTGCTAAATCTATTGCTTCCTCTTCATCTTTTACTCGATAAAAAGAAGCTACCGGGCCAAATAATTCTTCGTAATAGGCTGGTATTTTAGGATTTAAATCTGTTAGAATTGTAGGTTGCATAAAAGCACCTTCACGATCAGATCGTGCACCACCCAATAAAACTTTTGCACCTGCATCCACGGATCGTTTTACCTGATCTGCTATATGCACAGCTGCCGCCTCGCTACTTAATGGACCTAGTTCTGTTTTAGAATCCATTGGATCACCTATAACTAAGGTTGATAATTTTTCTTTGAATTTTTTAATAAATTCATCAGCAACAGCTTCAACGGCTATAAATCTTTTGGAAGCCACGCACGACTCTCCATTGTTATTAATTCTACCAACGACAGCCCATTCAACAGTTTTATCAATATCAGCATCATCTAAAATGATAAAAGCATCGCTGCCTCCTAATTCCAGAATTGATTTTTTTAAATTTTTCCCTGCTTCTGCTGCTATACTTGCGCCTGCTTCTTCACTACCGGTTAGAGATATTCCTTTTATTCTTTGATCAGCTACTAAAGCGGTAGCTCTTTTACCTGAAATTAAAAGGTTTGTATAAAGGCCAGCCGGGGCGCCCGCTTCATTAAACAATTCTTCAATGGCAATGGCACATTGTGGAACCGACGAGGCATGTTTTACTAAAACCGTATTTCCTACCATTATATTTGGAGCTGCAAAACGGGCCACTTGATAAAACGGGAAATTCCAAGGCTCTACACCTAAAATTATTCCTATTGGACTGAACCGTATAAAAGCACTCCCAAATTCTGGTTTCAAATGCTTATCAGCTAAAAAATCAGGAGCATTAGTTGCATAATAATCAAAAATATCAGCACTTAATAAAATTTCACCTTCAGCTTGAGCAATTAGTTTTCCCATTTCCAAAGTAATAATTTTGGCAAGTGATTCTTTTTTATTCCGCATTAATTTAGCCACTTTATGCAATAATTTTGCACGTTCTATATAGCTTGTCTCTTTCCATTCTTTAAATGTTTCTTCAGATTTTTCAATTAATGTATTAACAGCTTTATCTGTCATTTCTTCAAATGATTTGATAACTTTATTAGTATATGGATTAACAGTTTGAATGGACATACTTTGTGATTTTTAAGTAATTAATTTTTCAGATTATTTATTTTAAAGGTTTAATCAATCCATACATCGCTTCATATTTTGAAACTATTTCGGATTCACCTATTGAAGAAAAAATAGCTTCTAAACGTTTGATGTGTTCCTTTGTAAATTCATAATGTGTCTTAAGTGAATCAACTAATTCTTTAGTTGCAGCCTTTTTAATCATTATAGGTATGGATATAATTAATGCTTTTTCTGCAAAATAAATTTCTTTAAGTTCATCGACAAAAATATTGCGACAACCTTCATTTCTTTCAGGTGCAGCTAACTCTGAATTTCCTTTACCTTCTTGTGGACCTCTTTTTTTATCAGTTTTGGTGGCGGTACTTTTCATAAGTTTTTGTTTAATTATATAGTAAATCTTAATATTGCAAATTTGAGGTTTATTACTCTTTGATGCTTTACACAATTTTATAAATGAGTTACAACTTTCACACTTTTCTCTTTAGAATAAAAATTGACTAAAAAAGATTCATTTCAACGACCAATAAAATAGTAGAATTTAAAGAATACTGCAAGGTTTAGATTTTTGATTTTAAATCATAACTGAAGCGGTAACTTAAAATTAAGTATTTCCGCAATAATTTTAGTTAAAAACGACATAAAATATTGTTATTTAAGTGATTATAATTTAAAAATGAATTTGTACAAATAAAATATTTTTAGCTTTTCGTATAAATTCCTAATTAATTCTCATAATTTAACTTCATTTTCCAATGGTAATCCTTCTTCAAAATCTGTGAAGTTTTTTAAGGTGGTAATTGCAATTTGATCTAGTGCTTCTTTGGTGAAAAATCCTTGATGAGGTGTAATTAAAACATTATGAAATGCCATTAATCGTTCTATCAAATCATCTTGTATGATGCTTTCAGACAGGTCTTTAAAGAATAATTGTTCTTCTTGTTCGTAAACGTCAATTCCTAAATACCCTAAGTGTCCGTTTTTTAACGCATCAATAGCATCGGAAGTTTTGATTAATGCTCCGCGGCTTGTGTTGATAAGCATGGCTCCATTTTTTATTTTGGAAAAAGTTTTGCTGTCAAAGAGATATTTTGTTTTAGGATTCAAGGGGCAATGGAGGGAGATAATATCGGAGTTTTTAAATAACTCATTCAAGGTTTTATATACAACACCTTTCTCTTTGAGCGTCTCAGATTCATTAACATCATAGGCAATAACTTTGCATCCAAAACCTAACATTATTTGGCAAAACGCAGTTCCAATTTTTCCGGTTCCTATAACGCCAACAGTCTTTCGGTATAGATTGAACCCAATAAGATTTTCCAGTGAAAAATTGCTTTCTCGAACTCTATTGTATACTTTATGCGTTTTTCTATTTAAGGTTAGAATTAACGCTACAGCATGCTCTGCAACTGCTTGTGGGGAATAAGCAGGAACTCTCGTTACTTTTATGTTTTTATTTTTTGCGGCTGCAAGATCTACATTATTAAAACCGGCACATCTTAAATCAATGAGTTTAATACCTATTTTAGAAAGTTTGTCAATCGTTTTTGCATCAATTTTATCATTTACAAATACACAAACAGCCTCAAATCCTACTGCTAAATTAGTAGTATCCGTATTTAAAGCAGCTTCAAAATAAATCAGTTCGTGCCTGTTATTAGTATTGAATTTATCCAAAAATTCACGATCATGAGGTTTTGTGCTGAATACGGCTATCTTCATGATTACATTTTAAATTTGTTACCCGTTATCTTCTTCTAAATCAATATGATTGTCGCCACCTGTACTGTAATAATTATTTTCCTCGTCTTCACTGCCTATACTTTCTTGCAGATTATCTAATTCTGAACCAGGAATATCCAAATCTTCTCCAGTCATATCGTCATCAAAATCTTTTTCATTAGCTGTACCAATTTTATCTATTTCAATAACATCTTTCATTTTAGAAATATTCTCTGGATCGATATCACTTTCTTCTTTATCTGTATTATAAATGTCTTCGCTGGAAGGATAAATTTGATAATCAGGAAAATTCTCGTTATCGTCTTTGTTTATTTCCTTTGTATGCGGTTTCGGGATGTTTACTTTCTTTTTCATTGTTTATAGTAGCAGGATTCAAGTTATAAATGCAACTTTTTGATTAAACATATAATTAGGTGTTTCAAAATTAAATCTTTTTCTTGGTCTATTGTTTAATTTCTCTTGTATTTCTATAATTTTCTCAT